>CAZKIR010000093.1:0-9836 GCA_964552835.1 uncultured Bacteroidales bacterium | reverse complement strand
TTCTCTCGTACGACCAGGAATCAAAGTAATCCTGGAAGACGGTTTTGATGGTGTCGGCTTTCAGGTCGGATACTATGGCCTCGGGCGCCTTTGCTTGGGCATCGACGATACGCAGGTTTTTCAGGTAAATCAGGTTGCTATCGGCCTTCGAGTAGCCAGCGGCAGGCATCAGCATGATGCGGTCGATGGAGTCCATGCTTGGCACCATTTCTTTTGCGGCCATCTCGTTCAGCACGTCGGTGTCGAAGACGAGCGTTTGCCATTCGCCCGGTTTGGTAACCACGGCTTTCTTTATCTGGAAGTAATGCTTGTCGTCGAACTCGGTGGTTTTCACGAGCCTCATCTGGAACTTGACGCCCTCGCCGTTGTTCGTTTTCACGCTGATGGTATCGAAGGGGTGGTCCTCGTCGGTTTCCTCGAAGTACACGTCCACGGCGATGGCCCGGTTACCTTCCATCAGGGCTTTCCGTTCAAATTCCGGGATGTATGTACCGGAGTCCATGTCGAACAGGGAGATTACCCATCCGCCCCACTTGGTTTCCGAGCGGTTCATTTGCATGGCGGTTTCCCCGTCAGGTGCTTCCACGCCGTATTGCCAGGATTCATTGAAATTTCCCCGGCAAGACACCATCATGGTATCGGTGTACAGGCCGTTTGCCTCGATGTAATGTGTCCTTCTCTCGTACGACCAGGAATCAAAGTAATCCTGGAAGACGGTTTTGATGGTGTCCGATTTCAGATCGGAAACCATAGCCGGGTTTTGCGCGAAGCCCATTGCAAAAAAACCCAGGCATACCATAATTAAAGTAAATCGTTTTTGTATCATACCTTGTAGTTTTGATTATAAAAATGAATAAAATTTGGTGTTAAATATATACTCGTTTAATTGTTCCCCTGAATCCATATTGCTATTTAGGTTTTTGATATTTAATGAATTGCAAAAAGAATTATGTTCAAAAATAGGGGATCAAGTATACCAGCGTGTGTATTATAATGTATTCTTTGAATACTATGTTATTTTGCTACATGGTATAATGCAAATATTGTATACAATAATCCAAACAAACAGTTTAGATTATTTGAACAGTGTGGGTATGTTTATGAAATACAATAATTTGTTAATTATCTGGGCAGGTATGGTCAGGAAAACGGGTAAATTTTTTTACTTGTTGACATCCTGCACGTATTCAGAAGGGTTTTTTCCATATTGTTTCCTGAAACATCGGGTAAAATAGGAGCGGTTGTTAAATCCAACAAGATCTATAATTTCGCCGATGGTGTACTTGTTTTCTTCAAGTAATTGAGCGGCTTTTTTCAAGCGGATGGTGCGGATAAACTCGCTGACCGATTTATTGGTAACAGCCCTGAGCTTGATATACAACAAAGATCGGCTTACCCCTATCTTGTTAGCGAAATCGTCAATCCCGAAATTCACGTTGGACAGGTTCTGGTTCACGATCTCGATGGATTTTTGAAGAAATTCCCTGTCAGTGGGTGTGGTAATTATCTCAGAAGTATCTAGTTTAACTGTTGGATCGAATATTTCCCGCAATTTGGCCCTGGAACCAATAAGGTTTTTGATCTTTGTACTTAAAACCTTCATGTTAAAGGGTTTCACGATGTATTCATCAGCCCCGGTTTCTAATCCTTCAATATTATCTTCTTCAGAAGATTTGGCCGTTAACAGGATAATTGGGATATGGCTTGTTTTTAAGTCGGCTTTTAACTTTTGGCTTAAGGTTATACCGTCCATCACGGGCATCATGATATCGGATAGCACGAGATCGGGGATAAACTGTTTTGCTTTGTTTAAAGCTTCTTCCCCGTTTTTTGCTTCAATAATATTATAATCATTTTTTATTTCTTCCCGGATAAACGTCCTGAGCTCTATGTTGTCCTCTACCAGCAATACAAGTGGCAATTCCTTGTTGGCCAAATGATCCTCAACGGCCGGTTGGATTTCCATGGTTTCAGTTATTTCTTCTTTGTCCTTGTTTGCCGTGGCTTCCAAGGGTTCTTCGATGATTTCTTGCTTGGCAAAGCAGGACTTGCCCAATGGAAAATATAGTTTAAAATTAGAGCCTTTGTTGGTCTCGCTGTCAAGTTCTATCCTGCCATGGTGTAAATCCATTAGTTCTTTGGCCAAGGATAAACCGATACCAACCCCGGCCGTTTTCTTTTTCGCGGGGTGTTCAATACGGTAAAAACGGTTAAAAATCTTTTGTTTCTTGTTTTCGGGTATGCCAATCCCGTTGTCTTGTATTTTAATATAAACAGCTCCTTCTTTGCAATATTTCACGTGATCAGGGAGGTTTTCAGGGCCTATTGTTTTTATTCTAACCCTGATTTTTCCATGCTCGGGGGTGAATTTGAAGGCGTTCGAGATAAGGTTGGCCAAAACTTTTTCAACTTTTTCATGATCAAAATAAGTGATAATGGACGGTTCCTGGTACTTGAACTTGTAATCTATGTTTTTTTGACTTGCCAGTAATTGAAAGGAATCAAACATTTCCCTGGTAAATTCAACGATGTCCCCTTTTCTTGCTTCCAGTTGCAACTGGCCTAGCTCCAATTTTCGGAAATCAATAAACTGGTTTATCAAGCCTAGTAACCGTTTCGCGTTACGATGAATAACCTCTAGTTGAAAAGCATTCTTTTTGTCCATGTCTTTTTGGGCCATTAATTTTTCCAAGGGACCCATGATCAAGCTAATCGGGGTCCTTACTTCATGCGAAATGTTCATGAAGAATTTTGATTTTATTTCATCTACTTCCCTTATCTTTTCTTTTTCCAGCCGTTCTCTCACGAGGTCATTTTTAAGCTTTTCTTGCACGATGGAATATTTTCTGAATAGCAATAGAACGATGGCCACGAAACCAAGGTAAATCGTGAATGCCCACCAGGTTTTCCACCAGGGGGGGGCTATACTAAGATGGATTACTGCTGGTTTCTCGTTCCAAACATTATGGCTGTTCGAGCTTTTCACCTTGAAGGTATACCGGCCCGGGTCCAGGTTGGTGTAAGTAGCCCTTCTTTGATCGGCTGAAGAATGGTGCCATGTTTGGTCAAAACCCTCGAGCATGTACATGTACTTGTTTTGCTCGGGGCTCATGTAATCAAGCGCCACGAATTCGAAAGAGATGACTTTATCCTGAAATGAAAGCTTAATTTCTTTTGTGAAAAACAAGGACTTTTCCATTAATATCCTTCCGTCTTCTAACTTTTCGCCAATCCCTATTTTCTCGTTCATGATAAAGACCTTCGAGACATAAGTTTTCGGGGGTGTTTTTTCATATTTTATGCTGTCAGGATGAAAATAGTTGAAGCCGTTTTTTCCACCAAAACATAAAAAACCATCTTTGTCCTTATAGCAAGCCCTTGTATTAAAAATCATGTGTTGTAGGCCGTCTTTTACCGTGTAATTGTCAATTTTTTTGTTCTCGATCCCCATTTTCGACAATCCCTGGCTTGAACTAATCCATATGTGCCCTTGATCATCTTCCAATATGCTGCGTACGTGGGCACTGGGCAAGCCTTCGTCTTCAGTAAAACAAGAAAAACTGGCATTCTCAGGGTTTCTGTCATAGACAAAATGGTTCAAGCCTCCCCCTTCAGTGCCAATCCAGATGTTTTTCTTGCTGTCTTGAATTAAGGTGTTCACGTAGTTATTGCTTAGGCTGGTTTCATTCCCTGGCGCTTTTTCAAAATGTATAAAACAGGGTTTTTCATTAAAAATTAATTCTTTCCATGGCACGATATTAATACCGCCTTCCCGGGTGCCAATCCAGATATATTTTTCATGATCTTTTAATATAGAAGTTATCATGTTCGAACTTAGGCTATTCGGGTTAGATGGTTCGCGAGTGAAATGAATTTTTTCGTTTGTTTTGGTGTTGAGCAAATACAAACCGTGCCAGGTGCCTATCAACAAGGTATGGCTATTTGCCGGGTATATTACAGGTACCCGGTTACCTTGAACGTTCTCCGTTTCGAATTTAAGATTTGTTATTTCTTGTTCACGGGCATTGAACTTGTAAAGACCGTCTTCAAATGTGCCGATCCACAAATCGCCATATTGTTCTTTATACATGGACCAAATCTGCATTTGCCTTGAAATAGAAGATATTGTAGAAGGTGCCAGCGTCAGGGTATGATCCGGGGATACGATGAATTTTTTAATCCCAGATATCCAGTTCCCCACGTATAAATTGTTGTCATTGTCTTGCTCGAAACACATGACATTATTTAAGTTTTTTTCTGATTTGTCAGTCTTGTAGTGTTTAAATTTCTTGGTCACGTGTTTGCTTAAACCAACTTGTGTGCCCAACCATGTAACGTTGCTGTTGTCTTTCATGATGCAGAGTACCCTGTCGTGGCTTAGGCTATGTGGTTGATTAAGGTGGTTTTGGTGCACCACGTGTTCATTCGTGTTTAAATTGTAGATGATAAGGCCAGAGTTGGTGCCAATCCATAATTCTCTTTTCTTGTTTTCAAGAAGGCATAGAATTTGGTTTTCTTGGAATTTGTCAATAAACATTATCCTGTCCATTTCCCGATCGTATTTTCCTAACCCTTGACCACGGTGGGTGCCAATCCATAAGTTCTTGTTTTTATCTTCATACAGGCTAATGACGCTTTGGCCTTGGTTTTTCTTTCTCCCGTACCGGGTCAGGTATTTTTGAAAAATGGCTTTCGAGGGCACGAGCGATCGGGGGTTGTTCAAGTTCAACTTGTTAAGGCCACCGTACCAGCAACCAATCCATAAATTGTTTTGGTGGTCAATAAGCAGTTCGTCTATATCGTTGCTGGATAAAGACTTGGGATTAGTGATGGTATGCTTGTAATGAAAAAACTCCTTGTTTTTTATATTAAAACGGTCTAATCCTTTTAACCTGACAGCTAACCAGAGGTTCCCGTCATTGTCTTCGCTAATGTCGTTTATGGAATCCCCCGCGATACAATTGGCCGCACCTCTTGTATTTTTATAGCGGATGAACTCATCCTGGGTGTAATCGTAGCGGTTAAGGCCTCCTCCCCAGGTACCGATCCATAACCCCCCCTGGCTGTCAACATGCATGCACCGGATATATGAGCTGCCAATACTGGTGGAGTCATGACGGTCAAAATAATATTGTTTAAAATCGTAGCCGTTATAGCAAAACAAACCATCTTCCGTTCCAATCCAGAGAAAGCCTTTTTTGCCCTGCACGATGGCATTAATGGTTTTTTGGTTAATGGCATTGTTTTCGATCGACGAAAAGTGTATGTTTTCTATAGCCATAGAGGCCGAGGCCGGGATAATACCAGCTAAAAAAAAGAAGATGCTTGCAATGATTTTTTTCTTGTTTTTTTCTTTTCGTTTTCCCAACATGCCTGTATAAAGTAGTTAATGATGTTAAAATTTTGATGATCACTTATTTGTCAACGGACAAAGCTATAAAATATTTTGAAATTATATTGAATAAAAAGAAACCGGCTTACCATCTCGTGGCAAGCCGGCTTTCATGTGGGTTACAAGATATTTATCTTGACTAGTCGCGTGTTATTTTTGGTTTGGACAGAAATTAAGTACAATCCTTTTTCCACGTTTTGGTTCAATTGGACCGGGAAGGTGTTTACTCCTCCTGGCATACCCTGGATTTCCTTTTCAAGCAACACTTGCCCCTGCAAGTTGATTAACTGGATCCTGGCTGAATTTTCGATCCCGCTAATTTCCAGGGTAAATTGTCTATTGGCAACCGGGTTAGGGTATACCTTGAAAATGCCTTTATTTTTTGAGGCGGTAATTTGGGTAACAACTTCTCCTGATTTCAAACTGCCAGACAAAATTTCCAGCTCGGGTTGATTAGAGGTATTTTCCCTCGAATTGAAATAATCCTTGTCCGAGTTCGAGTTGTGTGCCATCAAGGTAATCTCGCTAGCGCCGGCATTTATCTTGTCCGTGATGTAGCCCGTGAGATCCCAGTTGTACCATTGTGCAGTAGTGCTAACGGTTTGAGAGGCCGTGACCGTGGAGGAAGCAGTAGGTTTGTTGTTCCATGTAATGCCCCCTTCCGTCCAGCTTTGGTCGCTAACATCGTAAAGGTTTACGGTTTGGCTCCCGGTATCATCATACCCGTATAATTTTAACGTGGCCGTGCCAACAGAAGCCAATGATGATATGTCAAACTTGATATAGCTCTGTACAGAATATCCTGATTGATTTTGACAGATCAACTGATCGATAAACCCGTAATTAACATCTTGCCCGTTGGGATGTTCCCGTACGTAGGCGTCTGCTACAGGTGAGAATATGGTGTCTACAGAGCTTGAAGCCACTTCTACCGTGATAGAAACAGATGATGAAATAGTTTCCGCGGCATCATCGTCAATAGCCTTGGCCGTGAGGCTGTAGCTTCCCGCGGATACGTTAGTCCAGTCATAAGAATAGGGGCTGTCAGTGTCTTCGCCAAGCTTATTGGTGCCTTCATAAAATTCCACCTTCGAAATGGTCCCGTCGCTATCTGAAGCGTCAGCTGTCAGGCTGATGTTAGCGCCTTCTGTAAAGGTTGCCCCGTCTGCCGGGTTTGTCAATGTAACAGATGGTGCATTGTTGGACGGTGAACTGCCACTGGCTGATAATTTGAACCAATCAAAATTACCAACTCCATCGCCCCCCGTGAACACGAAATAGACATCATGTACGCCCGTGCCCCCGGTTATACTTGTGCTGGCTTCCTGGTACACGCTCCATCCACCCGTGTTGGTGGTGTTCAGGCTGGCAATCAAGGTGCCATCAGTCGCATCTAAACGGATTTCCACGTAAGTGGTCGTTGGCCAATCTTTTGCATACATGGCTGTAAAGGTATCAAATCCAGTGCCCAGGTCTATTGCCGAGAATTTTACCCAGTCACCGTCGTCACAGCTGCCAATCACGTTGCCGCCATTGCTCACACCGCTTTGGGCATCATAATTTTCTGCTTCCAGCACGATAGAATCTGCAACAGAAGCTGTATTTACCTGGATAGACACAATCGCTGAAGTGGTTTCGGCTGCATCGTCATCAATAGCCTTGGCCGTGAGGCTGTAGCTGCCGGCAGCCACGTTTGTCCAATCGTAAGAATATGGGCTGTCAGTGTCCTCACCTAACTTGTTCGTGCCCTCGTAGAATTCAACCTTGCTTATGGTCCCGTCACTGTCTGATGCGTCTGCTGTAATCGATACGGTTTCGCCTTCCGTGTAGGAAGCACCATCGGCAGGGTTGGTTATCGACACCGTGGGGGCTTGGTTTGATGGTGTATTGACAGTTATCCCGATAGCACTAGAGGTGGTTTCGGCTGCATCGTCATCAATAGCCTTGGCCGTGATGCTGTAGCTGCCAGCAGATACGTTAGCCCAGTCATAAGAATAAGGACTGTCAGTGTCCTCGCCTAACTTGTTCGTGCCCTCGTAGAATTCAACCTTGCTTATGGTCCCGTCACTGTCTGATGCGTCTGCTGTAATCGATACGGTTTCGCCTTCCGTGTAAGAAGCACCATCGGCAGGGTTGGTGATAGAAACAGCGGGTGCCTGGTTGCTTGTTCCTCCTCCACTGGTAACTACCAATTCTGGTTGGTTCGAGGTATTTTCGCGGGCATTAAAGTTAACTTTTGTCGAGGTATTGTTCTGTACCATCAGACTTACTGTATTTAGCCCGGCGTTTTTCTTGTCTGAAATCAAGCTTGTCAAATCCCATTCATAATATTGGGCAGTCGTCGTAACTGTTTGGTTATCGCTTGCCGTGGAAGAAGCTGTTGGCTGGTTGTTCCAGGTAATGGTGGTTTCGTCCCAGCTATTGTCTGTTACATCATAAACGGATGTGCTTTGATCACCGGAAGATGAGCTGCCATATAATTTTAATGTAGCAGATTGTATAGAACTCCCAGCAGATGAAATATCAAATTTCAGGTAGATATATTGGCTATAGCCATCTTGTTCCTTGCATTCAAGGTTATCATAGATGCCGTAATTCACATCTTGGCCATTCGGGTGTTCCCTGGTGTAAGCATCATCAGTCGTGGAAAAGTTTTCTGTTGTTCCGTCTACCACGTTTATTTGGACTATGCTTGAGGTAGTTACCTCGTTATCATCATCAGTTGCTTTGGCTGTTAAATCGTAAGTACCAATGGATACATTTGTCCAGTCATAGCTATAAGGGCTGGTCAAGTCTTCGCCAAGTTTCGTGGTACCCTGGTAAAATTCTACCTTGTTTACAGAACCATCGCTATCAGACGCGTCGGCCGTGATAGAAACGGTTGAGCCGGCATCAAAAGTTTGTCCATCTGTAGGAGAAGTAATGCTCACGCTCGGGGGGGTGTTCCCTACCGAGATACTGATGGCCGCTGATTCGGTTATCGCTCCCTCGTTATCGGTCGCTTTGGCCGTGAGGTTGTATACCCCTGAGCTAACATTTTGCCAATCATAAGAATATGGGCTGCCAGTGTCCTCGCCCAATTTGTTAGTGCCCTCGAAAAACTCTACTTTCGAAATGCTTCCATCATTGTCAGACGCATCGGCCGTGATGGTTACCGTGGCGCCCACGTTAAAATTGGCCCCATCAGACGGGTTAGTGATGGAAACAGAAGGCGATTGGTTGCCACTGGTTAAACCAAATTGAATACCAGCCTGGCTTGCCAGGTTATAATATTCATTGATATATTGAAGTTCTGTGTTCCAGTCAAATAACCAGTCTGTAGGTTCCAGGTGATCGTTTAAATCGCCCATGGAAGGATCTTGTGAAAAATTCCAGTCTTTGCGGGTTTGCGTATCGCCTGAAGGCCTGGTGTTAATGCAGCCAGCCAGGTTGTTTTCAAAACCACTGTTTGGTACAGTGTTAAACTGGTAACTTAGGCCTACCGACACGTAATCATATAAGTTGCCCGAGGCATCTTTCCCTGACATGATTACCACGTTATCGCGTACCCAGATGTTATCTTGACCATTATGTATACTAATACCGGCATTGCATACATTGATCACGTAATTGCCTTCAAACAACAAATCTTCACAATATTCTCCCGCTGGGTCAGATATCATGGCCGTACCGCTGTGATCATCCGTGTAGGCATTATAAGGGTAGGATCCTACTATCAAGTTCCTGCGCGCCGTGAAACCACCCGCGTTAAAATTCATCACGTCTTCCTGCATGCCCGCAGGGTACCCGTCTGGCATACCATTGGCGTCCCGTTCCTGGTTTATGATCTCGTTCCATTCTATTAAGAAGTTATTGGCATATACCCGGCGGAAAACGACGAATTGCCGAGAATCGCTGGCCTGAAGGTCTTGGTAACGGTACCCGCCGTTTCCATCGCTCCAGCGGCCTTCGATTACATCCACCTTGTTATACTTGATATACCCGTTTAAGGGATCGGATTTATCCATGATATCCCGGATACGGATACCAGAGGTACGTACAAGGTGGCAATGTTCCATCACGAAATAATCTATGTCCATCATGTTATTACCATCGAATGCACGGCCATGGTGCTGGCCAGCCACGTTGGGGTTCAGGCCTTCCATGTAACAGTTCCGGATGGTAACGTTCGCATCATTGGCAAAGTTGGTAATTAAATTGCCGCGGCTAGTGATGGTACTGTTTTCAATAACCACGGCCTCAGCGGTGCGTATTTCCACTGCTGATAACGACGGATCACTATTATACCACGTGCCAGAATAGGTCCCGCCTTGCGTGATCACGAGTTCTTGTCCCCATGAAAATCCTGCAATAGCAAAAAGCGAAAGGCTTACTGCTAACTTTTTTAAGTAATTAGTGCCTCTAAGAAAACTATTTATTTTTCATTCGTTATTTAAAATCATTC
>CAZKIR010000092.1:0-11591 GCA_964552835.1 uncultured Bacteroidales bacterium | reverse complement strand
GTTATAGCCGCTATATTTGGTTAAAGTAAAAAGGTTTGTTCCGCTTACATAAACCCTTAACTTATTAATATTGAACGACTGTAACCATTTGCCAGGCATGGAGTACCCCAACTGAATATTTTTTAACCTCATAAAGGAGGCATCCTCAACAAATCGGTCAGACACCCTGTTGTTTAAATTATTATCGTTCAGGCCTATTCGCGGTATCTCGTTAGAAGTTCCATCGCCCGACCATGCATTAAAAATCTCAGAACTTTTATTACCAATTCCATGGGTATCATACAGCATTTGCTTGCCCCAGTTCATCACCTTATTGCCATAAATGCCTTGTAAAAAGAAACTTAAATCAAACCCTATCCAATCGAATTGAGCATTTACCCCAAACAATATCCGTGGGATAGGGCTACCTAAAGAGACCCTGTCTTCGTCGCTTATCCGTCCATCGTCATTTTGATCTTTAAAAATAATATCGCCCGGCTGTGTGGCAAACGATTGATAAAATTGTCCCTCGGGAGTTAAAGCGTTATACGATTCGATTTGGATCTCATTTTGGAAAATGCCTTCGGTTTCCCAACCATAAAATTCACCAATTTGACCACCTACAATTGTACGCGTTGTGCTGTTTCCATTAAATAAGGGTTCATCGTTTGCACCTAACGAAACTACTTTATTGTTTAAATGGGTGAAATTCCCTGATATATTATAGTTAAGACTTCCTACTTTATTTTTATATGTAGTTTCCAGTTCAAAACCAGTATTTAGCACTTCTCCTGTATTTTTCCACGGAAAAACCCTCCAAATACCAGCATAGTATGGAGTTGGGACTTGCAACAACATGCCTTTAGTCCGCTTGATAAAATAATCGGTATTAATAAATAATTTGTTGTTGAACATGCCCAGTTCATATCCAATATCAGTTTGCTCAGACGTTTCCCAGTGCATACTTGTATTGGCTAAATTCCATGATGCATAAGCTTCGTTAACATTTTGATTGCGCCCGAAAGGATATCGCGTAGCCCACCCCAGGGTTGACAAATAGCCAAAGTTATCGCCAATTTCCTGATTACCGGTTTTGCCCCAACTCAACCTCAGTTTCATGAATGAAATACTACTGTTATTTTTTAGGAATGCCTCCTCCGACATTTTCCATCCAACTGAAAAAGATGGAAAAACCCCAAAACGGTTATCTTCATGAAACCTTGATGTACCATCGCGACGAACCGATGCAGTGAACAAATATTTGCTTTCATAAGAATAGTTTACCCTGGCCAGCATCGACATCAATGCGCTTGAAAAACCTTCGCCCCCCGATTTTGAAATAACAGTATCGGCTTGTCCTACTGTACGTATGTTTTCTATCTTGAAACCGCCTGTATTGATACCAAAGCTCCCACCATAGATTTCTTCGGCTGTATAACCGGCAATTGCATTGATTTGATGCACATTATTTATGGTTTTGTCATATGTTACAATATTTTCAATTACCCATTGCTTTCCTTGCTCCGTGTTACGCGACAATCTTGCATAATCGAGAAAAGTGTATTTAGAAATTCCCATTTCTAACGTAGGTGTATAGGTCCCACTATAACCAAAACTGTAATCAGTACCCAGATTAACCCTGTACTTTAAGTCTTTGGTAATATCATATCGTGCATATACATTACCAACTAACCGGTTATTTATATTAAACATTTCCTGATAGGTCGCCATTGCAAAAGGGTTGGGAACAACACTCTCGCCAGTAATTGCAGGATATGGCCCGGCAAAACCACCAACGCATGAATCACAATAGACAGGCATAACAGGAGGAACTGTTATTGGATTTGATTCTGAAAGAGCTGAACCGCCGGGAAACCTTCCATCGGTGCGTGTTAATAATATATTCTCCCCTACCCTTAAACGACCTTTTCTTAATTCGCTATTAAGCCGCACCGTAAAACGTTCAAAATTGTTACCCGCGGTAACACCTTTGTGATCAAGATAACCTGAAGATAACAGGAAATTTGCATTTTTACTTCCGCCTGATGCAGTAAAATAGTAATTTTCCTGCACCCCTTGCCTGTATAATTCATCTTGCCAATTTGTATTTGCCAAATTTGGGTTATTTACAAAATTCGGAGGGCTTTTATCTGACTCTTCATACAATCGTGTAATATAATCGACATAACCCGGGCCGTCTAAAACATCAAGCTGTCTTGTAACTTGCTGTCCACCATAATATGATTCAAAATTGAAGTTTATTTGACCTTCCTGCCCCCTTTTGGTAGTGACCATTATAATGCCATTTGCAGCCCTTGCTCCATAAATTGCAGTAGCCGAAGCATCTTTTAATATTTCAATAGACTCTATATCGTTCGGGTTAATACTATTCAAAATATAACCACCCGATGTTGATAAAGGGACACCATCAATTACATATAATGGTTCATTGATATTGGTTGAACCCAAACCCCGGATATGTACCGAAGCATTCCCCCCGGCAGAAGACGATTGAGTAATCCAAACCCCGCTAGTACGGCCTTGAATAGCCTGATCAATGTTTGTTGCAGGAAGTTTCTTCAAATTTTCGTTTTCAACTTTAGATACGGCCCCGGTCAAATCACTTTTTTTCTGTGTACCGTAACCAATAACTACCACTTCTTCAATAGATGACACTTTTACCTCCAAAACAACATCAATAACAGTTTGATCCTTAATCACAACTTCTTTGTCTTTGTAGCCGATTGAAGAGAAAATCAATATTTCACCCTTGTTGACCGGAAGTGAAAAATTTCCGTCCAAATCAGTTATTGTACCTTCCTGGGAACCTTTTATCAATACATTTACTCCAGGGATTCCGAAACCTTCATCAGAAGAAATAACTTTCCCCTCAATTTTTTTTTGCTGTGCAAATGTTATAGAAACTGTCATCAAGAAAAACAAGACAACTATTGAAAGATTTTTTACCATAATACTAATTTTTAGAAATGATTATTTATTATATAATATCTAATATTGGCAACACAAACATGATTATAAGAAGTGTGAGCAACAATATTATAAGATAAGACAGTTGATCAATCTTTTTATAAACCTCATTTCCTTTGTTTGCTTTGCCAAAAAAAAATTGCTTTTTTTTTTCATATTTGTAACCTTTAATAATTTATTTTCATTATCAAAATTAATATTCCGCTTTAACTTACTAATTAACAATTAGTCATTTAATGTGAACTTTTTTAAAGATTTTGCACAAATCGTCAGAAAATGTGAACTTTTAGATGCGGGAGAAAAAATATAAGGTCAAAAGGTAATTATCTGACATTTCCTATATCAGCAGATTCCTTCAAATAATAAATATATTATGTAGCAACAGGAATAGTAAAATGACCTGCTAAAAGTGAAAATAACATACTATTAAATCCACATGGTTTTTGGGATCAAACATAGGAATAGATAAAAAAAATTGATTAGAATGAGAGCACAAAACACGAAAGATCAGGATATCGGGGATTATTGACTATAGAATAAGCTTTTTCCGTAAAAAAATCATTGATTATCCTGCTGATTGTCCAACTTCGATATAATCCTGTAATCAACCGGAGAACACCCAAAATATTTTGAAAAACTCCTTGTAAAATAACTCCGGCTATTGAAACCAACAAGGTCGCTGACTTCTGAAACGTTCATCTGCCCTTTGGACAATAATTCTGCAGCCCGTTTTAACCGTATAGTACGAATAAATTCTGTTATAGAGGTATCGGTTAAAGCTTTCAATTTATTGAACAACAGTGTCCTGCTCATCGACATTTCCCTGCACAAATCTTCAACAGAGAAATTTACATTTGATATGTTTTTTTCAACAATATTGATGGCTTTCTTTAAGATTTTATCATCTAAAGTGTTTATTTCTATATCAGAAACCTTAATGTTGCTTTTTTTCAAAAATTTCTCACGTAATTTCAATCGCGAGTTTAAAATGTTAGATACTTTTAATTTCAGTATATTAATATCGAATGGTTTTATGATATAATCATCTGCCCCGGTTGTATATCCTGTTACTTCATTTTCTTCACCTGCTTTTGCAGTCAGTAAAATAATTGGGATGTGGCTTGTGCCAGGGTTCGTTTTAATCTTTTCGCACATTTCAAGTCCATCCATTTGGGGCATCATTATATCGCTAATAATAATATCGGGCTGATATTTATTGGTTTTCTCCAAGCCTTCAATTCCATTGTTGGCAGATATAATTGGAAAAGTTTTTTGAAATTCATCAACCAGGTAGTTTCTGAGTTCTTCGTTATCTTCTACAATAAGTAACCTGCTCTTTGATTTTGTGTTTATTTTATTTTGCAGTTTAGTGTCACTCACTATTAAATTTCCTGTATTATGAGTAAAAGGTATCTCCGGTTGATTTGACTTATTATTGTCAATCTCGCTATTAACATATGCAGCTTTAGATACAGGTAATATTACTGTAAATCGTGTCATTTTTCCTTTTTCGCTTTCTGCCTTTATTTTTCCCTTGTGCAATGTTACAAGCCTGGATGTCAATGCCAGGCCAATACCTGAACTGTTTCGTATTTTTTCACCTGCTTGATAAAACATATCAAATATCTTTTCTAAATTTTCCGCTTTAATCCCAATCCCATTATCTTCTACTTGTATTGTTGCATAATAATAATCATTTTTTTGATTGTCAACAGGTTTATTTATTGTTAAATGTAAAGAAATATCGCCCTTGGATTTTGTATATTTAAATGAGTTGCTTAAAAGGTTAAATAAAATTTTTTCCAACTTGTCCTTATCAAAGTAGGCAGGATATGAATCAAAATTTGACATAAAATGATAATTCATATCTGACTCCTTAGCTTTTAAAAGGAATGACTCAAAAACCTCTTTCACGAAAAGGACAATATCATTTTGTTGTATGTTTAATTCCATGAAACCTGAATCAAGTTTTGAGAAATCAAGAAGTTGGTTTACCAAACGATGCATTCTCTGTGAATTTTTATAAATAAGGTTGAGCTTAAAATGAGTATCCCTGTCAAATGTGATTTTTTTCAATATCATATCCAGTGGTGATACAATCAATGTAAGAGGTGTTCTTAATTCATGAGAAATATTAGTGAAAAATCTGAGTTTCATTTGATTTAATTCACTCATTTTCTTTGCCTCAATCCTTTCTATCAGTAGTTGGCTTTTTAGTTTCTCCCTGAAAAGAAGAAAATTTTTCAGTACAAGCAACAGGCTTATAAAAATCATTGAATATATTGAATATGCCCACCATGTGCCCCAAGGTGGGGGTGAAATTGATATATCCAACCTGGCTGGATCAGGATTCCAGATACCATCGTTATTAGAACCTTTAACAAGCAAAGTATAATCTCCGGGGTTCAGGTTAGAAAAAGAAGCATAATTTTGCTTATATGTTCCTGAAATCCAATAATTATGAATCCCTTCCATTTTATACTTAAATTGATTTTTTTGCTGAAGCAAATAATTAAGGGCAGCAAACTCAATTGTGAAATTTGTATGCCTGTAGTTGAAATTGATCTTATTTGTATGAATTATACTTTTATGAAGGATAACTTCACCTTCTATTGTATCGCCTATCCCAATACTCTTGTTTGATATTTTTAAACCTGTAAATACAACAGAAGGTATAAAACTACTGTTTTTTATGCTATCGGGATGAAAATATGTTATCCCTTTTGGAGTTCCAAAATACATCCAGCCCTTTTTATCCTTATATCCCGATTGTTCGTTGATTTTATTATGTATTACCCCGTCTTTAGAATTATATTTGAACACAGACCCGGATTTTGGTGAATATTTTACAATACCTACATTAGTACCAAGCCAGAGATTATCATTATTATCTTCCAAAATTACTGATACCTTGAATGGGCTAACTCCAATATTGATATCCTGATGCTTAATTTTTTTGTGCTTTTTATCAAAATAATATAGACCTGAATTTGCCCCAATCCAAATAGTTGAATCTTTATCTTCAAACAATACATTTATGCTAATTGGTGCAAAAGACCTGGAATTAACCTTGTCAGTCCCATAATAGCTAAACTTGTCTTGTTCTACATCTAATGTATTTATTCCCATATCTGTTGCTATCCAGAGCAATCCCTTCTTGTCTTCAATAATATCAAGAATATTCCAACCCATTATACTGTCTGATTTATACTTGCTATTACTTGCCGGTAAGTACCGCTTAAAATTTCCTGTCTGGCGATCAAATAAATGCAAACCAGCTAATGTTCCAACCCACAATCTTTCCTCTCTGTCAATAAAAAGATTTGAGATATACTCGTTTGCTAATTTATACGGGTCGAAACGGTCTATTTCAAATTGTTTATATTCGCCTGTTAGGGGATTATAACAATCCAGACCGTTTAAAGTACCTATCCATAATTTGCCGGACTTGTCAAAAACTAATGAAAATACAACAAAATGAGATAATTGTATTGATGCTTTTTCATTATAATAAAAGGCTTTCATGGAATCTTTTTTATTATTATACCTAAAAAAACCTTCATCGGACGATATCCACAGGCATCCGTTTGGCCCCTCTGTAATTGTTTTTATATCACCTGATTTCCGTTTGCTTTGATCTGTATGCAATGTATTGAACTTTTTCATCGGGATGTTACAAATGTTAAAACCATCCCAGGTGCCAATCCATAAACAGCCTGATCGGTCTGAAAACAATGAAAAAATTGTTTTGTTTGATATACTGTTCGGATCAGATTCTGAAGGTATATAGCTATAAAATAATTCTTTTCGCGGGTTATAATAATTTAACCCATTTCTTTCAGTTCCAATCCAAATATTATGGTAAATGTCTTCATGGATAGCCCAGACAGTATTTCCGCTCAGACTGAAAGGATGTCCCTGTTGATGGTGATAATGAACTGATTCTTTTGTTTTGAAATTATACCTGATAACGCCTATATTTTCTGTTCCTATCCAGATATTATTATTTGAATCAATCAAAGCGCACATTATAGAAAATCTGGTGTTATGTTTTACGGGTGTGGGTATGTCAATAACGCTAAAATTATTATTTTGATTAAAAAAGTAAATGTTTTGATTTGTGCCAATCACCAGCTCATTTTCAGATATTTGTTCAATAAAGTATATTTGGTAATAATCTTGTGTATTTGTATCACTTTTGATAATATAATGCCATTTTAAATTGATTTCTTCATCTTTTATTATTTTACCAATATCACTGGTAACTTTAAAAAATCCATTATTAGAACCAATCCATATGTTTCCATTCCAGTCAGTGTAAACAAAATGATATAAAACCGAAGTTTTGATTTCAGGACAGTTAACCGAGAGTTTAATAAACTTCTCTTTTTCTTTATTAAAAAGATATAAGTTTGTATGTGCAACAATAAATAAATATCGGGAATTTAAACTTGTAATATCTTTTATCTCAGCATTCGATATTTCATTATTGATAAACCTCGGACTAAAAAATTGAAAATCATACCCATTGTAGCGATAAAGACCATTCGTGCTGCCCAGCCAAATCAGGCCAGTACTGTCCTGAAACGTTGTATTTACAATATGTCCGAAAAAATTTTCATTCTCACCAAATTTCTTGAATTTAATATTTGGTTTATTTGCAAAAATATTTTCCTGTTGGAAAAGTATAATTAGAAACAAAAGTAAAAATTTTGCATGTGTAATGAAGACGTGTCTGTTAGTGTATAATATGTTCATAGTTAAAAAAATAAAAAATAATTCAACTCAAACATTCAACAATTTTAATTCACTATAACCTTTCAAAAGTGACAAATACAATATTATTGGTAAAACCCTAATTAGAAGCTTCGTCTTCCTCAACTTCTTTGCCTTCCAGTTCGGCAAGCCGCTCTTTCAAGGCCGCGATTTCTGCTTGTTGTTCCCGGTCCTTCCGGTTCATTTCTTCCTGTGTGGCCATCAGCTCTTCCATGTTTTGGCGCATTTCTTCTTCTTGTTGGGCCAACCGCTCCGATTGGCCGGTAGATTCTTTTAACAGCTTTTGCGTTTGCTCGTTAATCCTGGTGGTTAAAAGGGATGCGGCGATATTTTCCCCTACTTTTTCAACAAATTCGATGTGATGTGTTTCAATTTGGCTAAAAGACGCGATCTCAAGCACCCCAAATAGTTTTTTCTGGTAGATCAAGGGCACCAGTATCAAGTAACGGGGCGAAGCGTTGCCCAACCCGCTCTTTATTTCCACGTAGTCGTCGGGCAATTCCTCGAGGTATATGGTTTCTTTTTCAAAGCCGCACGAACCCACCAGCCCTTCGTTTAACGGGATCGTTTTTTTCTTGGCCTTTACCCGGTTAAACGCGTAAGAACCGACCAGCTTGTAATGTTCAGCTTCCTCGTTTAGCACGAAAAACCCGCCCTGGTTGGCCCCGAGGTAATCTACCAGCGAAACGATTATTTCCGTTCCAAAGTTATCAATAGTATCATGTTGTTTTCTCAGGATTTCACTAAATTTTGCAATCCCGGTAGATGTCCAGTTTTGTATCTCGATTTCCTGCTGGTGCTGTTTCCTGTCCTTTTCGGCATCCCTTAGCGAGTTGCGCATGCTTAGCAAAGTATTGCCCAACATGTCATGTTTGCTGGCGGGTTTGAAAGGATAATCATAATCACCGTTTTCAATCCGGGTAGCAAATTTTATTTTCTCGTTTAAACCATCTATTAAATCATACAAGTGGCAAGTTATTTCTGCTATTTCGTCCCGCTTGCTGGTCAAGATGTCTTTTTCTGGAATTTCTCCTTTGCTGAGTTTTATAATGTAATTTTTTAGGTTGTTTACCGGCTTACTGATACTTTTAGCTAAACGCATAATAGACATTAAGATAAAAGCGAAAAGTGTTGCACCAATGATAAACAGTTTCGTTAGGTCGCCCCGGCTTGTCTTATGGATTTGTTGTTTGGTATTATGGGCAAGTTGTGTTATAACGGGTTGGGCCCCAATAAAAATCCTTTCCAGTTCCCCCATGTAGCCAGCACCTGTTGTCAATCCAATTTGTTGCTCCATTTCTACCACAGCGTGGAATGCTTGTTGGTATGCTGTCAGGTAATTTCTCAATGCTTCATGCCTAGATTTAGTTATCCTGCCACGGTCGCGTAATGCGTTCAGCTCCCGGTTAAACGAAGTTAAATTGTTATTGAATTTTTTCTTGTAAGAAAGATCTTTCCTGAGCAGGAAATCCTTCTCGTTTCTCCTGAGGGTCAGCATGTATTGTTGAAGCCCTGGTATGTCTAACTGGTTTAACTCTTCCTCCATAGCATGGATTTTAGCCCTCATGTCACCAATTTTCCCGTGGCTTTTAAAACCTTTCTGCAATATCATTTGGTATAAAAGCGTAAATTGTATGTTTAGTTGTTCTAGCGTTTCTTGTAATTGGCCTATATTATTTTTTACATTTTCTGATAATAGCCAATGGTTTTCGTTTAAACTATTGAGTTTTTCACGCGCATTTTTCAAAACCTTCTGATATTCATCATATATAGGAGAAGAACCGGTTTCAAAAAAATCAGGGTTCGAGGTTTCTTTTAACAAGAAGGCTTTTTCGAGCTGGTTAAGTTGTTGAATATTATAAGATATTTTCTCGACCTCGTCAATTTTTTGCCTTTTCTCCGCGGTCTTGTTTAATATAAAAATAATATATATGCCCAGGACGGCCATGGACAAAAAGATGGTCAAAGCCAACAAAATAAGCTGCATGTTTATCGTGAACCGGTTTTTTCTCATGCCTTTAAAGTTTGGATTAATCCAGACCAAGATACTATTTCTTGATGAAAAAGCCAATTAGCAATAAAAAACAATGATCAAGGAAACCGTATGGCGGTTTTATTTACAGAGCCAAAACAACCATAGCCGTTTTCAACGGTAGAAATACTTGGACGGTAACGGTTAAAATTAAAGGAGGTATTAAAAGAAGTTGAATAGACTGCCATGTTTTTATCGTAAGCATAAATTTCTATCCAGGTTTCTAACGTGTTGCCCGGCCATTGCATACTCACGAAGGTTGGCACGCCCTTCTGGGGAATAAGATTTTTACTATCTACTACCTGCCTGTTTTGTAACAAGTATACCTCGTGATAAAAAGCCGTGGTGTCTGCTAGTATTTCAAATTCTATGGTTTCCCCTGCTTGTGTTTTCATGTTGGCAACCTTTGGTTCGTGGGGGACACGTGTTGTGGCTTTCAAAGTTGGCAGTTCCGCGTGGCGGCATACCAGCTTGTATTCTTTACCTGCCATCGGATAAAAATTTCCAGGGTAATAATTTTGTTTGTTATAGCTAGTATCAGAACTGGTGAAAACAAAAGGTATGGAATCTTCCGGTCGCGAGGAAGGGGCAACATAGATGTTGGCATCTTCTATCAAAACGGGGCTTGAAGTATCGCCAAGGGCCGGAAATACCCGCTCGGCACGGATAAACGAAGCGGGTTGGCCGCCCAGGGTGTCGGGGCGCAAAATGCCCAGGATATTAAAACCAGGCACGAATTCCCCTTCTATGATCTCGGGTTGTTGGTCCAGGCCAAGAAAAAATTCACCGAACTCTTCGCACGACGAGAAAGATATGATAATAAACAACAGGGATATGTAGATTTTGTTTTTCATGTTTACCTAGAATTTTACACTGTAACCGAAACTCATGGACGGTAAATAGTTAAAACCTACCGGGAAGTATTTGTCAGGGTATAATTGCGGTACTATCATGTACCAGGCCACGTTCCTCCTGAAAAAGGTAAGATTGTATATATTTACCGTGAGGTACGAACCGTCTGCCTTGAAAAATTCTGCCAAGTTTTTGCCAAAGCCGGATACCAGCCGCTTTTTCACGCCCATGTGCAAGTCCATGATGGCCGGCATGCGGGCGTTGTTTTTATAATCGGCGGTCCAGTGCGGGAAAAACATGGTACTGTTGTCCACCGGGTTATAGTAAAAGTAGTCTTGCGTGGACATCTCCATCGAACGGGGCACGCCCGATATGAACGTGAAGGTGGCACTGTACGAGAGGATGGGCGTGATTTGATAATTAAGCACGGATTTAAAGCTGTGCGTGCGATCATAATCAAATAAATATTCCTTTCCGGCCATGATATGAGGAAAGCTACGCGTGGCCTTTGACAAGCCATAACTGAACCAGCCCGAGATGTTTTGATACGAACCTTTCCACAGCAATTCCAGGCCATAAGCTTCTCCCTTTCCTTCTTGCAGGCGGTCCGAGAACAAGAATACCTCGGTTTGTTCCTGGTTCAGGTTAAACATGTAGGTGCGCTGGATGTCCTTGTAATATACTTCGAGGGAAATGTCTGAATTCGAGGTGAGCGGTCGTTCCAGGCCGGCAATGTAGTGAATGGATTTGCTAGGCTCAAGCCCTTTCAGGGGATAGTAATAATCTACAGATTGGTTAAACTGGTACTCGCTCGAGTTCATGTTCACGATAAACTGGTAATACTCGCCCCAGGCCGCTTTAAATTTCATGTCAAAGGGCATCTGCAATACCAGGTTAAACCTGGGTTCCATGTACCAATCTTGCCGGTTGTAGCGGGAAAACCTGATTCCCGGGCGGAGCAATA
>CAZKIR010000091.1:7602-11696 GCA_964552835.1 uncultured Bacteroidales bacterium | reverse complement strand
TGAACGGAAGGGGTACCCGGGAATATAGGCGCGTATTGATCCGTCATAACCACCTGGTTATTTTTAAAAATAAGCCCTTTTACCGATAACGCGTATAAGATTCTTGGTTCAAAACCTTTTATCAAGTTGTTTTCTATGATAATGTTATGATGGTAATATCCTTTTCCTTTTTCCAGCACACCTGGTTTAACATGTATCACGCTATTGCCGGCCCCACCGGAACAACAGTTCACGAACTCGTTGTTTCTTATTGTGATGTCCGTAACAGCCCCCGACTCGCCCCAGAACCCCAAACCGCTGGTAATGGAAACGCCAGCCATCATGGATGAAAAATAATTGTTCTCCAAGAGGACTTTTCCAGGGGTTGAAATCAACACGCTTCTGGCGCGGTTTCGCCTTACCGTACAATTTTTCATGGTAACGGATGCATTCCAACTGAGGTTCTCTATCCCGTTTCCCGTGCCTATAACCCCACTGATATCTTTGATAAAGCTTAATTCTATAAATTCTTCGTTCAGGTATTGTATATCTTTTAACACGAGCTTTGCAATGGGCAGTAGCGTTTCGCTATTCACAACCCGCAAGCTGTCGCCCATGCTGGCAAACTCGAAACCATGCTGCTGGAAGTGGAGTAATTTTGCCCTGACGGTATGCTTTCCCGTAACGGTATCCACTTGAACATACACACCGTGAACATTCGTGGCATCGTCGAGCATGTTTTCAAACCAGCAAGAATCAAACGATATATGCCCCCGGCAATTGACAAAATGTGTGGCATCGGCGGTGGTTGAAACCATCCGGTCTTGAAAAGGCGATAAAAGCACGTTAAAGTGATCCAGGCTGATATCTTCACTCTTTTCAGCTATCAGCCCCATGGCCCCCGCGTGGTAAATGTTGATATCTTTCAAAGCAATATCTTTTCCGTGAAAAACCCGGATTCCTGGGCAAAAACGTGCCTTTTGGCCACAAGTACGCCCCTTTATAACCCAAACCCAACCAGGATCGGGCAGTTTGGCAACATCATGGGCAACGCGTACAAGACCATTTTCCAATTCTTTTGCCTGGTAATGAGCACTGATTTTCCAATCCCATGGCGTAACCTTATACGCGTTCACGTTATAAACCGTAGCTTTTGTTTGGGGATCAAACCACAAGTTGTTTTGAATATTATATAACTTGCCATGGGAGCGGAACATCAATTCATTGCCCAAGACCACGTGCTCGAATGGTTCACGTACACGGATATCAAAAAAGTTGTTTTCCTGATCCACCTTCACCACCTCTGCCTCGAAGTGAAAAGGCTTGTCCCAATCAATATTAAAATTTGACAAAGATATATCCTGACAATGCTCTATCATGAATGGCACCATGTTGCCATGGAAAATAAAATCAGAGCCCTGGGCATCTAGTTCAAAGCCCTTCATGCCAAAGAGCGGAAAGGCGATCCTCTTTAACCCATTATCATTATTGGAGATGGCACAGTATTTTTCAATGGCATGATCTGGGAAGAAATGATAATTTGACTTGGGAAGCACAAGTTTCTTGATGTTTTTTTCCTTACATTCCTTTATCAATTGGTTCATGAAAGGCGAAAAATCAGTTAACCCTTCTATCTCTTCCTGTTCAATAACCAGCTTCTGGCCCTCATTATTACATGATAGCATTAAGGGCAAACATATCGTTAAAATAAATAGTAA
This sequence comes from uncultured Bacteroidales bacterium, assembly GCA_964552835.1. Taxonomy (GTDB): domain Bacteria; phylum Bacteroidota; class Bacteroidia; order Bacteroidales; family CAYFUP01; genus CAZKIR01. The sequence continues at coordinate 9,999 of CAZKIR010000091.1, read as the reverse complement.
ATATCTCATTATATACAAATTAGTTTGGTTCATAAATTTCTTTACTTAACGGGTGGCCAAAGTATTTCGCCATGGTCCGATTTTATCCAATAAATATAATCCGTGCCCCAGGAAAGGGTTTCGCCAGCCAATTCCCTATATTTCTTGCTTGCCATGAAATCATAGCCATCCCAGTTATAAGGGTGTTCAAAACCAACAGTGATTTCTTTTAAACGGGCGTTCAAGGATTCGAGGGTATCCGCGTAGGCCGGATCGTAAGCTAAGTTGTTTATCTCGTATGGATCATTGACTAGATCATATAATTGATCCGGGTCAAAATAATGGGGATAAAGGGTCAAAGCAATTTGCGACTGGCCTTGTTTGGGTTTGTTCACGTAATTCGGGGCATAGTCCAATTGTCCCGATTTCATGTCCTGGATAAAGTTTTCGGGCAAATGATAGGCGATGTACTTAAAACGCCCGTCGCTAATAGCCCTTGAATAACCTGCTTCAAAATATAAATCATGGCGGACTTCAAATTTTTTATCTTCAAATAGTGGTACAAGATCTTTTCCATCAAGCTGGAGATTCCCTTCATGAATTCCTGCGGCAGTCAAGATAGTTGGAAAGATGTCGATATTTTGAACGAGCTGGTCCCTCGTGGTTCCAGCTTTGGTTTTTCCTGGCCAAGAAATAATAAAGGGCACGCGTACCCCTTTCTCATGGCAGGTGGCTTTACCTGGTTCGATGTTATGGTCGGCCATGAAAATAACCAGGGTGTTTTCAATCAATTGTTTTTCCTCCAGCAAAGCCATGATTTCTCCCACGTGATTATCCAAAAACCACATACCGCTTAGAAGGTGTTGCTGGTGCGAGGGAAGGTTTTTGATTTTCTCGTACATGGCCGCCCGTTTTTCCTGGTAAGGTGCCAATTCCTCGATGAAACCTTCCGGGGTGTGCCTTACATCCCGACTTAAGGATTTTTGGTGGGTGGGGCCATGTACAGCCGTGGTGGCCAGGTACAATAAAAATGGCTTGTCATTTTCAGCTTGTTCGGAAATAAATTCTTTTGCCCCGTGGGTCATCCATTCAACATTATGATATCGTAATTCTTCCACCGGAAACGCCTCGTAATTTTCCCACATCGCACTTTTTACAACGTCAAAGCCACCTGCTTCCCGGATAAGGCCGGCCACGGTTTCTTGATGTACTTGCAATTGCCGGTTAAATTTATCGTTGGCAAAATCAACCGCTGCGGTAATTTCCGGCCAAATGGTGTCATTTTCCACCTCCGATATATGCCATTTGCCCACCATACCTGTTACGTATCCATGTTTGGAGAATGTTTTGGCCATGGTTTGTGCATCCTTTCCAATAAATGTATTCCAGGCCACAGAATAAGGTTCATCATCAGGATAGCTTTCTAAAAAACCCGCGTGTTGGCACCGGCCAGGATATTTCCCTGTGAGTAGGGAATACCGGCTGGGGGTACTCATGGACGATACCGTGTAAGCATTGGTAAAACGAGTACCCTTTTCAGACAACTTATCCAGGTTTGGAGTAGAAATATCCCCACCATACGAACCAAGGTAATCAGGGGATAATTCATCGGAGAAAAAAATCAGTATATTGGGTTTATCCGTTTCTTTTTCTTCGCCGCCCGGGCCACAACTTGAAAATAACGTGATAAGGGGCAAGCCTGCCGAGGTGATCAAGATTTGTTTCGTGTTCATGATTAGCTATTTTAGTAGTTAGTGTTTTCTCGTTTATTCACGATAAACCCAAAAATCTGACGGTTCCAGGCCACACTTTTTGATCATTTCTATGCCATGCCCGAGGTAACCCAGCCTGGGACCCACGTTATTGGTGCCCATGGTAAATTTAACCCCAGATTCTTTCGCTTGTCGGATAATCCCGGCCGAGGGAATTTTCATCCGGGAATTTATTTCCATGGCAATGTCATTCCTTACCAATGCATCGATCACCTTTTCTACCCTCTTATCTGTCCATAATTCATCATAACGGTGTTGGAGAATGGCTGGCAAGTAGGTCGGGTTCACGTAAATATCAATATCTTCATTGTCCAGGATGGTTTCTACCTGGGCAACCAGGTAATCCATGAAATCCTGGGCATCTTTCACGTACACTTCTTCTTTTATCCAAAGCCTCATCCGGAGCCCATCAGCATTGGTATATGTCATGGCATCGGTAAACACGTAATCAAACATATTCACGGCTTCCGGGCTAAACATTTCCACCCATTCCCGTCCCTCGGCCTGCATGGCCAGCATCACGGGATAATCCTTGTACTGATCGTAGGCGGCTCTCAAGGCAGAATCTGTTTGCACGGGAAAACCTAAACCGGCGTTGATGGCCACGCCATAACGGATACCGGTTTTTCGTGAATGTTCGAGCAGT
>CAZKIR010000091.1:0-7592 GCA_964552835.1 uncultured Bacteroidales bacterium | reverse complement strand
GATTGGAATACAATAGAAAAGGCGAACAAGGTGATAAGAAGGACAGGATATATTTTTTCCATTATAGTAAAATTAGTTTGTTTGCTTCAAATTTATGAAAAATCATTTAAGCTCGTAATTATCCCTCAAGGAATTTACCAGGAGAATGGTGCTCATCACCGTGGGCGACCAATACTCGGTGGTCCACCACCAGCCCGGGTACATGGCTATTTTGTCTGCCTTGGTGGCACCGATACCCGTCATCACCCCACCGGTAAGGATGGGCGTGGGGGGAGAAAACTCCGCTTGCCCGGTTTCAAAGAGGGCCGGGTGATTATAGCCAATCCCATGGGCCGTGGAGGCATTAAAAGGATTAGACCCGTATATCCAATCAAGCTGCTGTTGGGCAATTTGCTTCAAACCTGGCTTTTGTAAAATATCCGTTACCTTGAGCAAGGCATACCCATCGGCCGCGATGTGCCGGTTCATCCCAACATGCAGGAAATACCGATACTGGTACCCACCGTGTTGCCTTGGGCCATTATTTCCTGAAGACACGAACCATGGAATAAGTGAAAAAGCGTTCCGCGAAGTCAATTTTTCCAGGTTTTGTTGGAGATATGCAGTCAAGTTATTTTTCACTTTCGCGGACAAGGGGCTATCCGGGAATGTTTGCAAAAATACCGCCATCCCTAGCAATACCCGGTTGTATTCTTGCGGGCGCGAAGTATTGGCTTTATTCTCGTACCAGACAACCGGGGGTTGCTTTTTCTCCTTTTTAAAAGCCATTAGTTTATTGATGAACCCTTCAGCCAATCTTTTGTACCGCTCTTTTCCCTTGTACCGGTATAGCTCCGCGGCAGCCATGATCATAAAACTTACATCCCCGGAATTTTCTAATTCCTCTTTTTCAATCCATTGAAAAGCCTTAAAGGCGGCTGTCTCGCATTGCTGGCTATAGCCAGGTTCTGTTTCCTTCAAGTATTCAGCTATTTTGAGCTGTGCCATGATAAACAACAAGTGTGTAGTATATTCGGCCGGACGGGTAATAATGATCCTATCGTCATCATTGTTTATCACGTTGTCCGTCCACCGGTTGTCTGCATACCCCTCCCAGGTATAACCCACGTAATGCATCAGGTAACCCTCGGGTTCTTGCATGGCCAATAAAAAACGGTTGCCCCATTTTATTTCATCCATCAAGGCCTTCTCGGGAATGGGCAAAGGTTTTGTTTCAAGCACCCTGGTCAATGCATACAGCAGTTGGGCATTACCCTTGGAAGGTTTACGTATATCGCATGCATCATACCATCCCCCCGAAACATCCTGGTGTTCTCCATTGTCTTGACGAATGCCGTCGTCGAAGTGCATGCCAGGCACCCAACCCTTGGCCCGGTGGCCACTACGCTGGGCCGTAATGTATTGCAAATGTTTCTGTAAGCACTCGGTATACATGTCCCGGGATATCCTAAAGGTTTCTGATAGGTTATCCTCCGTTTTAAGAAAAAATTGCCCGACTTCGGTGAAATCCGAAAAATCTCCTTTTAGGTACTGGCCCAAATCGCCACCAGCCGGTTCCATGTTACCCTTGTACACGGTTTTTCCAGATTGCTTGTCCACGATCCAAAAAGGCATTGGCCATGAACCATGAACCTGGCAAAACTTGGGACTGGAAGGATGGTAACCCGCGTGGTTCAAAAGGATTTTCTCTGGATAGCGATAAATAAGATAATCATTCGAATCGCCTTGGACATATATTTTAGCATTGGCCAGGACGAACAAATCAGCAAAAGAACCGTCCCCGGTTTCGTCCAGGACAATTTTCAAGTTCTTTTTACCAGATAAGTTAACTTTTACTTGCACGGGATCGGAACGCACGGTCAACAACTCGCTGACGAACAAAGAATCCCCGTTCGCGAAAATTTTCAAAACCACTGTTCCTCCTGCTTCAAAATCATGATGGGCCACGTGATTATCATACACGTAATCCGCACCAAATTCCAGCATATCAAGGCTATCGGGATGCCAATATTTTTGCACTTCATGATCAATCCCCACGATAGCAGAAAAATACCCTACTTTCTTGTCCAGTTTTATATTTAATTCAGCCGGGGCATGTAAACCCAAGCCCCTTTCATATGTTTGGTTTCCGATTTGTAAAGGGGCATCCGCGAAGGAACGATCACGCTTGGGCGGCCCGTAAGGGTTCACGATCTCGCCAAATGGCATCTCATCTAACCAAATATTCTCGCTCGCTTCCTTGGAGCAACCCGCCCCCGTCAATATCAAAATAATCAAATAAATCCATCCTGTTTTTTTCATTCTTCCGTCCCCCTATTATCATAATTCCCGAATAGGTTTTCGAATTCTAAAAACTATAAACCTATTTCTTTCCAGGAAAAAATGTAACCTTATAAAATTTAAAAATTGGAAAAGGCCATCCCATGGTATTCAATGGATGACCATAACTAATGATTCTATTGCAGGATTATCTTACCAGAAAATATCCTATCCCTTTCAACAGAAGTAACAACCAGGGTATAAAAGTATATTCCCGGGTTTTGCTTGATCCTTTCCATGTTATTCCCGTCCCAGGATGTAGAATAAATACTGGAAGGGAGATTATCCTCGCTTTTCATGTATATTTTCTCACCGGACATGGAATAAATAGCCAAATCAATCCTTGAAGCATTTACCATAGGTAGTTCAAAATTCAGTTTCTTTTGAAAAGGGTTCGGAAATACAACTAATTGCACGTCCTTGTGAACATTGTCCATTCCGGTTTCCTTCTTTTCAACTGTAATGGTAATATTTAAACTACTTGCCTCGCCACCATCATTATCTTTGGCTTTGGCCAAGATGGAATATGTTCCTTCCTGTTTTGCCAAGAAAGAATATTTATAGGGTTCTTCTGACAATTCGACCAGCGAGCTTTGATCCTGGTAAAACATCACCTTTTCGATGTAGCCATTTTCATCATGAGCCACTATTTTCAGCAAGATCGTGTCGCCTTCTTGACATACAGTATCTTTCGTTGGTTGTACCCATTGAATAACGGGTAAGGGGTTGACCACGTTCACCAGGCAGGTATCCTTGTAAGGCCCTTCACGGGACGTCACGATTATTTCTACCTTTCCCTCCTGGAGCCCTTGCACCTCACCATATAGGTTTACCGTGGCAATGTTTTCATCAAGAGACGAAAAACTCGCTTTTTTATCAGAAGCATTTGACGGGGTGAAGTTTACTGACACAAAATCACTAGTGCCCGTGGAAAGGTCAAGGCTTTCTGTTACATCAATGCCAGTAAGGCCAACTATATCGCCCCCCACCACGAAACGGCCAAACAAGCTATCGGGAATATTTCCCCGGCTTATGCCAGGCCCCTCGTATTCCACCTCAAAGGTTTCGCCTCCACCTTTTTCAAAGAAATTCGCTTCAATCTGGTGCACGCCAACGTCAAGTTCGATACTGCCGCTGGCCGTCATAGCTGCATGAAGCCCGTCATTATCTACCACCAACTGGCCATCAATGTACAAGTTACTGCCATCGTCGGATGTGGTATAGAATAAGTACTCCCCGGCCTCGTGGATACTAATGCCGCCCGTGAAGCGGAAAGCAAAATTATCCTCCTGGTCCCTGTTCGTGATATCAAAATTTGGCACGGTACCCGTGCTCACCGGGGTTTGGGCAGAAAAATCGGCAATTTTTTCAAAAGCCCCTTCAAAATACTCGTATTTTAATCCCGGCAAGGAAGAGGGTTCCGACAATACCGTCACCTGGCAACTATCTCGTAAACCCATGGTACGTGTTGTCACGAATATTTTTGCCGTGCCTTCCGCTAGGGCGGTAACTTCCCCTTCCTGGGTCACCATTACCACTTCGTCATCACTTGATTCCCAGTAAACAGTTTGGTCGGTAGCATTATCCGGTATAACCGGGGCTTTCAGAAACACTTTGCCACCCACGGCAATATCCAACTCGTGCTGGCTAATGTTTATCCTTTCGGGAACAATCACGGTACACTCGTCGCATAGCACATCATAATAATTAAAGGTATAAGGCCCTTTCTCAAAATAGACCTGTAAGGTATGAAATCCTTCCTCGAGGTACACATTTTCTTCAACATGTTCTTTATAAGGGTACCAACCTACTTTTGGTAAAGTCACTGTTTTTACCGTTTCATCGTCCAGTTTCAACTGGAGGGTACCATCCCCGGAACCAGCCGTGTACCGGAAAATAAAAGTATAATCATGGCTTTGTGGCACGTACACCGAGTAATTGAGCCACTCTCCATTTTGAATGCTTGTTACCGTGTTAGCCGGGGCGTTATCATAAGTACTTTCTATTTCCACTGATTCTTGCCGGTAATCAAGGTACTCGTTGCCCTGGGAAAGATCGTGGTAACCATAGCCCTCGCCACCTAAATCGTAATCCTCTGCCTCTATCTTGCCGGGCAGGATAAACGGTTTTCCATGGAACGGCCCTTTTGGCCTCTCGGGCATCACGATGACAACAAGGGTGTCGGTATACCCACCTTCAAGGGTAGATACAATTAAATTTGTCTGGCCTTCCTCCAAGGTACTAATTGTACCTGATACAGCGTCCACTTCGGCAATGGTGGTGTTCTCCATATACCATGTCACATCTTGGTTTGGGGCATCAGCGGGCAAAACAGTAGGGCTCAGCTGGTAAAATTCGCCCAAGTAAATGTTCACTGTATCAACCGGGAAGCTAACCCCAGCCACCGACGGGTGGGCGTATACATCGATTTTGGAAGAACTGGTAAATCCCCCGGCATACGTTACCTTGGCCATTATCTCGTTTTTCCGGTCAAATAATCCAGGCACTTCCACTTCATAAGGAGATTGAGGGTCCGTCCCGATAAACTGCCCGTTCAGGTATACCTCGATGTTTTCAACGCCCTCGCCCATATCCGGCACGTCTACTTGTACCATTAGTGTTTGCAACTTTGCTATCGTGTCACCTTGCGCAGGGGCCGTGATGAGAGGTTTGTACTGCTTAGAAAAACTGATTTCTATGGAATCGGAATGGCTTTTCGCCCCCTCGTTGTCAATGGCCATGGCATACAGGTAATGGTTTCCGGTGATTAATTGGTTGGCCGGCAACACGAGGTTCGCGTCCGAAGCTGGTAGAACCATTAACAAATGGTGATCCAGGTAATAAGCCACCTTGGCCACCCATTCATCGTCGGTAAATTGCACTTCCAGGGTCACTGAATCTTTCTCGTTCAAAGCTAAGATGGAATTGGGTTTTACCAGGTTTATTCCAGGGGGGGTATTCGGTGAAAATTCACTTGTGGCCCCGCATAAAAAACCATATGCCGCGGCGGCCTGGGCCATTGTCTGGTGCACGGTAAACTCCCCGTCCATGACAGAATACCGGCCATTTGTCCAGGTTTCCGGGATGGGCCAATCAAAACGATCAGGATACGACCTGATTTTAGCGAAATCAGCATCATGCGGCCCGTTTGCTTCCAACCCATTGAAATGATCCCCGTGTTTTAAAGGGCCATAGGGGACCAAACCGGGCAAAGGGGCATCCACTTTATCATAGCGAGAATCAAGGTGGAAGATGCGATCCGGGGGGTTGTCCCCTACCCCGGTCATCCATAGCTTGTTCAAGGGATTGGAGCCCAAGAAATAATCCGCTGTCGTGTGCATGTAGTCCATCAGCTCCTGTTTTTCTACCCCTTCCGCGAAAGCATGCGCGTACATGCCCTCTATTAAAAGAGGGGTTGTTGTTGAGCCTACAATTGGGGGCTTGTAAAAATGAAAACCAACGCGGGCACTGCGTTTTTTCGCGGTCACCACGATGTTGTCGTACCCGAATTTAACGGCGGCCTGTGTTAATTCTGCTTTTAAGGTAGAATCAATAGTGATATGATCAGGACTGGTAATGTAAGCCCACACGGCCCACTTTTGATTATAATCCCCTCCTTCAAGGGTAGAAGTGGAAGAAACCTTGTTCAAAGCTTTAAAATCATCCTGGTATTTATTTTCGCCCGTGAGTTTATATAAAGCTGCTGCCGCGTACATTTGTAAATCGTCCATGTTTTCGCCCTTGATATCGGTACCTGTTAAATCCTTTCCACGCGGGTTTGGGTTATCCATGCCCCACTGGTATGCATCCCTGGCTGCCTGTAACAAACCAGCAGTGGAATCGGTGACACCTTCCATTTCAAGGCAATAAGCGTATTGGCAAGCCAATCCTGCAAAAGCAAAAGAAGTATGCGGATCCTCACCGCTCAGGTACCATGGCCTGTTATCCTCGTAAGATGGGGAACTTGATGGCTTTTTGTTCCAGTCGGAATTTACCCTGCCCCCTGGCACACCCCCATCGGGTTGTTGATTCCTACGGAAATAGCGAATCAACCAATAGGCTTCATCCAGAATGTCGGGTATCCCGTTTTGGCTTTCCGGTGTATTTAATTCCCCGTCCGTGAATTGATCCGGGGCCAACTCGTAGGTAGCCAATAAATGCCGCGGTACGCTAACATGGGTAGGATACCCGTCCCAATCGCCTGCATCGTGGTACCATCCAAAACCCCAATCGGTTATTTCACCCTGGGAATATGCTTTCAAGCTATCTTCGGCCGTGCTCTTTTCCCCGGTAAGGATAGAAGGCCATTTGCTGTAGTATAGTTTCATACTCCCATCGGCCGGGTGATGCCCGCGAGGCTGGGCATATTGGCCAAAATATTCGGCCGGTTTGGAAATGCCTGCCCGTTGGTAGTACAAGCCACGGGTTACATGATAAAATGCTTCACGATAGACGTCTTCATCTACTTTAAAGGGGTATGAAGACCCGAGGTCTTGTACCACGAGAATATATTCACCAGGGGTGGTGAAGCTCGAAAAATCAATTTCCCACACGTCTGATCCATAAAAATTGTTATAAGGCCCCCAGGTGTCCATGTTGCCATTATCCACCCCCTCATCGTTGATATCGCGCCGTTGGTTTTGAATAGTGCCGACGTGGGCGGTATCGCCAGTGGCGTAATCGACCAGGTAGAACTCCTTGCCCTGGTATTGATCAAAGCTAGCAGGCCCTTTATCGCCCATCCATTGGGCCAGGTAAGCATACTTCAATCCGGCCGAGGGTTTATACCCCAGCAAGTTCACGTGAATAGCTTCCGAACGAATGGCAACAGGGTCAAAAGCAAAAGAATAGTCTTCCAGGTTATCTGCCAAGCTGCCGACCCAAAGGGTGTATTCTTTCCCGCTTTGCAAGGCTTCTTCAAACTTCAGGTAAACCCAGTGTTCCAATACATAAAAATTATCACAGATGGAACCTGTCCAATTACAGGAATCCTGAATTTCTGTGGGTTTGCTTTTCCGCCCCACGTCAAGGGGGTTGACGCCCGCCGAGTATGAACCATCTTCATGGCTTGACAAGAAATAGGAAGAAACCTGCCCGGCCAAATTCACATCCAGTGGATAATTGTAAATCCTGTCTGTTTTACCACTTTCATGATAGCCATGGTAATCAACCCAGCCATCGTCAAAATGTAGCATCACGATCTTGTCCGTTATCATCTGCACGTCAACTAAATCAGATGAAATCCTCACCATTAAGAGGTTTAAAAAAAATGA
>CAZKIR010000090.1:0-11757 GCA_964552835.1 uncultured Bacteroidales bacterium | reverse complement strand
ATGGTTTTATTGAAAGGGACATGCGTGATCTGGTTGTTCACGATCCCGACCATGATACTTTGCTGGTCATCCATGAGGGCGTCTATGGCGGCGGCGCCCAAACGGCTGGCTGTCACCCGGTCGAACGCGCTGGGCGAACCGCCCCGTTGGATATGTCCTAGCACGGTAACGCGCACGTCGTATTCTTTAAAATCATCCCTTACTTTTTCTGCCACCGCGTAAGCCCCTCCTGATGGGCTTCCCTCGGCCACGATAATCAGGTTGCTCAACTTGTCCCTCTTCTTGCCCCTTTCCAGGTGGCTTTTTAAATCTTCGGGTTTGGTAACTACCTCGGGGATCATGATAGCTTCAGCACCGCAGGCAATTCCGCTACGTAACGCGATAAAGCCGGCATCCCGTCCCATCACTTCAACAAAAAACAAGCGGTTATGGGCGCTCGCCGTGTCCCGGATTTTATCAATGGCCTCCACCACGGTGTTCAAGGCGGTATCATACCCGATGGTATAATCTGTACCATATAAATCATTGTCAATGGTTCCCGGGACCCCAACGATCGGGAAATCAAATTCTTCGCCAAATATCCTTGCACCAGTAAAAGTCCCGTCACCCCCTATCACGACAAGGGCGTCAATTTTATGTTCCAAGAGTTGCCAGTGGGCTTTTTTTCGCCCCTCGAATGTACGGAATTCCTTGCTCCTCGCTGATTTCAATATCGTGCCCCCTTTTTGGATAATCCCGCTTACGTCGGTAGGCTTCATGTCCTTGAATTCTCCTTCAATCAATCCCTGGTACCCCATGTAAATACCGGTTACCTTCATTTGGTTGTATATCGCTGCACGCGTTACTGCCCTTATGGCGGGATTCATCCCGGGGGCATCCCCACCAGATGTTAAAACACCTACACGCTTAATTTTTGTCATCTCAATTTATATTAAATGGTTAAACATTATCTTGTACAAACCTTGCCACTTTATCCATGATCCAGAAAGGCGTGGAAGTAGCCCCGCTTATGCCGATGGATTGAGCCCCTTGCAACCATTCGGGCTGTATCTCGTCGGTATCTGAAATAAAATATGACTGTCTATTTTGTTGCTTGCAAAAATTATAAAGCATCCTTCCATTGGAGCTTTTTTTCCCACTCACGAAAAGGATCACGTCATGTTCCTTGGCAAATCTTTCCAAGTTTGGTTGCCGGTTCATTACTTTCCTACAAATGGTATTGTATGAAATGAAGTCTTTTTCATGGTCGAGCCCGGCTTGTTCCAGCTTGTTTTTAATTACCTCCTGTATTTCAATATATTCGTCATGACGTTTGGTAGTTTGGGAAAATAACATGATTGGCTTACTAAAATCAATTTTTTTCAAATCTGCTTTCTCGCTTACCACGATAGCCTGCTCACGTGTTTGTCCTACTAACCCAATGACTTCAGCATGGCCTTTTTTTCCAAAAATTACCAGTTGGCCATTATTTTTCATTGTCTCTTCAAAACCTTTCTTGACATTTTCTTGTAACTTAAGGACAACGGGACAAGTAGCATCAATCAATCGAATATTGTTTTCACGTGCAATTTTATACGTTTCAGGGGGTTCGCCATGGGCCCGCAACAAAACCGTCGCGTCCTGTAAACGGGCAAATTGTTTCCTTTTAATTATCTCCAGGCCCATGTTACGAAGCCGTTCTACTTCCTTGCTATTGTGCACTATATCGCCCAGGCAAAAGAGTTTATCGCAGGAAGCCAGGTAATCTTCAACCTGTTCGATCGCGTTGGTAACCCCGAAGCAAAAGCCGGCATTTTTATCAATATTAATTCTCACGGACCCTCCTTATATTTAATCATGGGGAAACAAAAATATAAAAAAGCCAGGGAAGGAAGGGGATTTTTATATTAAGTTGAAGTTACGAAATTGGTTTTCTAACCAATCGATTTCTTCCTCCATGGTCATGCGCGAATTATCCAGTACCAGGGCATCATTAGCTTTTTTCAAGGGACTTACCGCGCGGTTTTGATCTAAAAAATCCCGGTCACGGATATTCTTTTTCACGTCTTCCAGGCGAACATCTATACCCTTTTCAATCATCTCGTTATACCTTCTTTTAGCACGGGTATCCTCATCAGCTGTCATGAAAATTTTCAAATCGGCCTTGGGAAAAACCACTGTTCCTATGTCCCGTCCATCCATGATAACGCTTTTTTCACTGGCCATTTTTCTTTGTAGTTCAACCAATTTATGACGGACATCCGGGAGGGCACTTACCACGCTCACCTTGCAGGAAACATCCACGTCGCGGATTGCGTTTTCCACGTTTTCCCCGTTCAGGTAGGTTTCATAATCTCCGGTTTCAGCATTTTGTAAAATGTCAACATGTATTTTTTCCAGGATGTCTTTTATTTTTTCCTCGGCCACTTTTTCTCCCTGGATAATATTTTGTCGCAGGCATTTCAGCGTAACCGCCCGGTACATTGCGCCACTATCAATATATAACAATCCCCATTGCTTGGCCACTTTCTTTGCAAAGGTACTTTTCCCGCACGAAGAGAAGCCATCTACCGCGATAACCACTTTTTTAACCAGTAATCCCATGATAGAAATTTTTACAAATATAGAAAATATTCCTTATCGTCGGCGGTAAAAGCTGGATAGATCGGTGCTTAAGCTAAAATGATTAGAAGCCCCTGCCAGGTGATAGGTGCCCCGTGCAAAACCTACCTGGAATTTAGAAATTTTCAATCCAAACCCCCACGACAATCCCACGGTAGAAACCATTGAACCTATCTGAAGTTCTTTATTCCGCTGCATGTTATAACCCAAGGCAAAATAAAAATTATCAAAGGGCAAGATTTCAACACTAAAATTGAGGTGCCGCAAGGCCATGTCCCCGATTTCTTCCCATCTTGACTTTTCTTCGCTGGTACCAAAATAATCAACATCCCCGTCATCCCCGTTGATCTCATAGGTCATATCCAAGGTTTCCAGGTGGTGTGCCGTGATAGTGAACCGAAAAGGGGCATGTTCCAATCGTTTTGAAAGGGCTAGTTGGACCTCGAATGGAAGAGGCTCCCGGTTGTCCTCCACGTAAGGTTTAAATTGCATACCAAAATTCCTGAAAACAAGGGCCGAGGTAAACAAATTCCCCGGGTTATGGTACGTGACGGCAAAATCCGTGGCCAGGCCATAAGATTGGTATGTTTCAAGCACGGAATACACGGGTTTCAGGTTAAGGCCTACCGAAAACATGCTGTCAATGGCATAAGCCCAGGTGATATTCATGGCATATTCTTTGGCCTCGAATTCACCGGTTATAGCGCCCGTGTAATCCGCCCTGGTAAACGTACCATAATTTACATAATGCATTCCCAGGCCAATGTTCCCGACCTTTTTCCCTGCCTTAAAAGCGGTGGCAACATAACCATAATTTATATCCATGAAATAGTTGGTATAATTCAATGCCAAGTGGTTTAGCATCCCGTCGTTCAGCAAGGCCGGGTTGTAATAACATAAGCTAACATCATTTTCAGATAAAGAAATCAGCTCGCCGCCCAGCGAGGCTACCCTTGTTGAATTAGGCAAGTTAATAAAATCATATGTTCCCTGGCCGCCTACCTGGGCAAACAAACCCGAGGGAAGGAGCCACATCACGAGGATAATAAATCTGTTCACTATTTATACATGTTAGGCTTTCCCGGTTTCATATTTGTCAAAAATAACAAGAAACTATGAAAAGCGGGCGGTTATTTCTTTTCTTTTTGAACGGGAAAATACAAGAGAAAGTATGAATACATGATCATTTTTCGTTAGTGCCTATAATCCAACCTACTTGGGAGCTGCCAGGAAATAACCCCTGCAAATATTTTGCTTGGATTTAGTTTGGATTTAAACTATTTTTCGCCTTAAAACCAAAGGGATAACGGTGTTACTTCGAGGATTTTTGGACGAAAAATAATTCAACGATGGGCTGATGCCAAAATGAAAAATGTAAAGCTTATTTCTTGGCAGCACCTTCGTGCCAATCAACCGTGTATTTTAATACTCAACCCTGTAACTCATTAACAAAAACCGCTTCTGCTTTTCCGGCCCAATTACAGAAGGAGTTAGGATCCGGGTGTTTGGCCTGGGCAAACTGTAATAAAACATTCAAGTCAAAAGAGCGGGAAATTTTAGCCAAGCCGGTCTTTTCCGCGTCACGGGCATTGCATTCTTGCTCGAAATGCCCGTCGGTGGGGCGTAAAAGCATGGGCTTGCCGAGGTACATGGCCTCGCACAAGGATTCAAAACCAGCCGTGGTGGCAAAGGCCTGGCAATTTATCATGTACCCGAGAAAAAGAGCATCGTCCAACTGGTGAAAAAACATGTTTTTATTTGGTTGATAAGGATCCGGCAGGCCTTGCTTGTCCCAAAACACGTGCACGGGAATGCCCGGGTTTTGTTCTTGCCACCGGATAATATCGCCCGCGTAGCCATGGTTCAAGAGATAGACCAAAATATATTGCCCCTTGGCGGGACGCGCGTGGACAAGCTCGTCGCGCAGCAAGGGCGGCACCACCCGTAACCGGGCATTGTACAAGTTTTTGGCGGGGTAAAAAGACAAGGCCAGCTTTTTCGAGGCCCCTAGGGCAGTTACCCGCGAATGCCATTTTAATAAAAATTTATCGACTGTTTTTCCCGCGGGGAAGGAAAAATCGGGATGCATGAAAAAATACTGGTGAGCGATGGCAACTTGCAGGGGCCTGTCCTTATAAATATACGCGTACAAGCCACCCACGAGATCGTAAAAATTTATCACGCGATCAGGGGCCGTTTCTTTTATGATCATGGCAAGGTAACGGATGGATTTCATGTATTTTCCTGAACGGCCCAGGTTGTACAGAAAAGTTTTTCGTACCCGGATGCCCCGTCCGGCTTTGTCACGGATAAAATTCGGGCTGTCAAAATAAGCCAGTTTTCCCTGAAAAGCATTTTGGAAATACGTTGGTATGTCCCTCTGGGGACTGCGGCCCACGAGCACTTTTTCAAGCCGGTGGCCGTGCTTTTCCAGTATCTTTGCCAGGGCCATGGCTTGCGACATGTGCCCCCTGCCCTCGCCCTGTACAATAAAAAGGTAGGTCATTTGTTGTAGTTATTTTCAGGGTCAGAATTTCTAGCTTTGTCAATTTCCACTTTATCAAAAATAACACTTTTTTTTGCATGCAGGCTAAACAACTGTCTCAACAAGCTCTTTTTCTTTCTTTTTTACTTCTTTCCCGGCTAAATTTTCATTTCTTTTTTCCTCTTCTAGTAAATCGCTGTAATAAATGACCCGCCAACGACCTTGAAAATCCTCGGCAAGGGCCGTGAACGATTCTACCCAATCGCCCGAGTTCAGGTATTCCACGCCCTGGCAGTGTTCAATAGCCGGGTGGTGAATGTGGCCACAAATAACGCCATGGCAATGCTTGTGCCGGGCCAGTTTCACGAGTTCTTCCTCGAAACTGGAAATATACGAAACCGCCCGCTTTACTTTTTGCTTAATAAAGCTCGAAAGGGAAAAATATGGCAATCCTTTTTTCAACCTACGGTTGTTATATGTTTTATTCAGCCATAACAAAAAACTGTACCCTATATCGCCCAGCTTGGCCAGCCAACTAAAATTTGTGGTAATGGTGTCAAAAATATCACCGTGCAGCACGTAATACCGTTTGCCAAAACTCTCGTGAATATAATCTTTCTGAATGCTTAACTTGCCGATAGAAAAAGGCATCACGTTGTCCAGGAAATCATCATGGTTGCCTCGGATATATACCACCTCGGTGTTATATTTCTCGATCATTTTAATGATGGCCTTGAAAAACCGGGTATGCTTTTTTTTCCATTTGCCCGATCTTTTCAATTGCCACCCATCCACGATATCGCCATTTAAAATTAATTTCTCGCAGGAATTGGCTTTCAGAAAACGGACGAGTTCCTTGGTCTTAGAATTTTTACTGCCCAGGTGTACATCTGAAACCACCAGGGTCTTGAAGTGTCTCTTGCTAATCATTCCGGTTTCTTGCAAAGAAAGCCCAAGCGCGTGAAATGATTGTTAAACAAACATTAAATAATCTTTATTTATTTGTATTACAGGCCATTCTTGCTTAATAGCCCGTCCATTTCTTGTTGTATTTCTTTGGCCTTTTCGGCTGCGGCCAAGGCAAATCCCGTGTAGTTGCCGGCATAAATAATGCCCCGGCTGGAATTTACAATAAGCCCGCATTGTTCGTTCATACCGTGTTGAGCAACTTCTTGCAGGCTACCGCCCTGTGCCCCAACACCCGGCACGAGTAAAAAATGGTGAGGGATAATTTCGCGAATGCTTTCCAACATGATGGCCTTGGTAGCCCCTACCACGTACATGAGCTGCTCCTGGCTGCCCCATTTCTTGGAGGTAGTCAATACTTTCTCGAACAATCTCGGCCCACTGTTTTCTTCGCGGGTAAATTGAAAATCCTCTGCCCCCTTGTTAGACGTAAGGGCCAACAAAACAACCCATTTCCCAGGATACTGTAAAAACGGGCTTACCGAGTCTTCGCCCATGTATGGCGCCACGGTAATGGCATCCACTTGCAGTTTCTCGAAAAAAGCCCTCGCGTAAAGATTCGAGGTATTCCCGATATCGCCCCGTTTGGCATCAGCAATAACAAACATACCCGGGTGGTTTTCCCGAATATACCCTACCGTTTTCCGGAAAGCTGCCCAGCCTTCTTCTCCCATGCTCTCGTAAAAAGCCAGGTTTGGCTTGTACGCGATGGCATAGGGCGCGGTGGCATCAATGATGGCCCGGTTAAAGTGGAACACGGGGTCTTCTTCCACGAGCAGGTGTTCGGGGATTTTTTGGATATCAGTGTCAAGGCCTACACAAAGGAAAGAGCGCTTTTTTTGAATGCTGGAAAAGAGTTCTTGGCTTGTCATCAGGTGTGGTTGGTATTTAGTGTTTAGCGTTGAGTGTTTAGTTGTGCCTCGCGGGGAAAGTGGCGGGGGATAATAGTATTAATTATGTTTTATTTTTTTCTGTGTTTTAATGCACGGGCATTTATTATAGCCCTGCTTCTTTCAATTTCTCGGCATTCTCGGCCATTTGCAGTTTATCGATAATTTCCTGGATATCGCCGTTAATGATGGCTTGTAAATTATATAGTGTCAAGTTTATCCGGTGATCGGTGACACGGCCTTGGGGGTAATTGTAGGTACGTATCTTGGCCGAACGGTCGCCCGTGGAAACCATTGTCTTCCTTTTGGAAGAGATTTCATCAATGTATTTCTGGTATTCCAGGTTATAAAGCCGGGTACGTAATTCCCCGGTCGCTTTTTCCAGGTTTTTGATCTGGGATTTCTGGTCCTGGCATGTCACCACGATCCCCGTGGGGATATGGGTAAGCCGGATGGCCGAGTAAGTGGTGTTCACGGATTGCCCACCAGGACCGGAGGAACAATACGTGTCCTTCCGGATATCGTCTTGTTTGAGTTCCACGTCAAAATCATCGGCCTCGGGCAGCACGGCCACGCTGGCGGCAGAGGTATGCACCCGTCCCTGTGTTTCGGTTTGCGGTACGCGCTGCACGCGGTGCACGCCCGATTCATATTTCATGATGCCGTAAACGCCCTCGCCCGTGATATTCATCACGATTTCCTTGTAACCGCCCGCGGTGCCCTCGTTCAGGTTGGTCACCTCCATTTTCCATCCCTTGTCCTCACAATACTTGGAATACATCCGGTACAAGTCGCCCGCGAAAATACTGGCCTCGTCCCCGCCAGTGCCGGCCCGGATTTCCATGATGGCATTCTTATTGTCTTCCGGGTCTTTCGGCAAAAGCAAAAACCGGATATTCTCTTCCATGGGTTTTACCTTAGCTTGCATTTCTTCCAATTCGGCACGGGCCATCTCGCGCATTTCCTCATCTTTTTCCTCTGTCAGCATTTCCTTGGCCGATTGGATATTGTCCAGCACGGTTTTATATTCGTTGTAAGCTTGAATAATTGGTTCCAGGTCCTTGTATTCCTTGTTCAACTTCACGTAACGTTTCATGTCAGCGATAACCTCCGGGTCGGATATCATCTGCGATACCTCATCAAAGCGGATTTTCACCCCTTCCAGCTTGTCCAGCATTAAATTGTCATTGCTCATAGCATCTCCTTATAAAAATCAAACCGCAAAATTAACAATAAAATAGCTAGGATTAACAAATTAATAATGAAATTCTCCAAACTCGCTCTTGATGGTTAACTGGTTTTGTTCGGATTGCACGCAGCGGCCCACGATTTTGGCCTCCACGCCATATTCCATGGCAACTTGAATAATATCTTCGGCAAACTCGGGGTAAACATATATTTCAAAGCGGTGGCCCATGTTAAATACCTTGTACATTTCATCCCATGGGGTATTGGATTGTTCCTGGATAATCCTGAACAAGGGGGGCACATCAAACAAATCGTCCTTAATCACGTGCAGGTGATCAGTAAAATGCATGACTTTGGTTTGCGCACCGCCCGAGCAATGCACCATCCCGTGTATGACCGGCCGGTATGTTTGCAGCACGTTTTGCATGATTGGAGCGTAGGTGCGTGTAGGTGACAAAACTAGTTTTCCCGCGTCAATGCCTAACTCCTTAACGGATTCCGTTAACTTGTAATTACCTGAAAACACAAGGTCTTCGGGCAAAGCAGGATCATAACTCTCGGGATATTTTTGGGCCAGGTAATGGCCGAACACGTCGTGGCGCGCGGAAGTAAGCCCGTTGCTGCCCATGCCCCCGTTATATTCTTGCTCGTAATTGGCCTGGCCATAAGAAGATAAGCCAATGATCACGTCGCCATCCTGGATGTTATGGTTAGATATTACCTCGCTCCTTTTCATCCGGCTGGCCACCGTGGCATCCACGACGATGGTACGTACCAGGTCGCCCAGGTCGGCCGTTTCGCCCCCCGTTGAATAAATACCGATCCCCTTGTCACGAAGATCTTCCAGCACCTCCTCGGTGCCCCGGATAATGGCCGAGACCACCTCGCCAGGCACCAAATTCTTGTTACGGCCGATGGTAGAGGATAACAGGATATTATCGGTACACCCCACGCAAAGTAAATCGTCCACGTTCATGATCACGGCATCCCGGGCAAGGCCTTTCCAAACATTTAAATCACCGGTTTCTTTCCAGTAAAGGTAAGCCAGGGAAGATTTTGTTCCCGCGCCATCGGCATGCATAATGTTGCAATAATTTTTATCCCCGGCCAATATATCAGGGACAATCTTACAAAAAGCCTTGGGATATAATCCTTTATCAATATCACGAATGGCCTCGTGTACGTCTTCCTTGGAAAAAGAAACCCCCCGTTTATCGTATCTTGATGTCATAATACCAGTATTTAATGGACAATGCACAAACCTACATATTTTTTACTAAAAACCCGGGAGACATGTTGAATTTTTGTGAACCGTCTTTTTATCGTGTTTAGTCCATTCTATTAACTGATTATAAACGGGTTAAATCTATCCTCTTTTTGTCTAACCTATTGATATTCATCTTATAACTAAGCTGCATTTTTTCTGGTTTTGATTACAATAATAATCCTAATTTAATCGATTGAATTGTAATCAATCAAAGCAACAATAATCCCTATTTTATAAATGTAGTGAAATTTTCTAAAATGGACTATTTTTTCTGGTTTAACGCAACTAAATTTGTACATATCGTATCAATATAAAAAACATGAATAATGAAAGCGAATTGGATCCGAAAAAGCCTTAGTGGCCTGAGCTTTGCCTCGGCACTGTTTATTTTTCAAGCTTGCTATGGCACCCCGCAAGACATGGGCCTGGACGTGTACATTGAAGGCCAGGTTAAATCAAAAGCCACGGGAGGGGCTATAGAAGGCATCCGGGTAACCGTGGCCAACACGCAATATATTTACACCGATGCAGAAGGAAAATTCTCCCTGTATACCGGTTTGGCCGATGAATACAAGGTCCGGTTCCAAGATATCGACTCCACGGAAAACGGCAGGTTTCATGATAAAGACACGATCCTTGCCAACATCGAAGAACAAACCTATCTCAGCATCCAACTCGAGGAAAAATAAATGCTTCGCGCGATCCAGAAAAAAGCCTTTCAACAGTTCAAGAAACTGGAAGCAAAAAGCCATGAATTGAATTACCTTTTCTGGGAATGCACGGCCCGGTGCAACCTTAACTGCCTACATTGCGGGAGCGATTGCTCGAGAAACCCTACCTACAAAGATATGCCACTGGATGATTTTTTGGCCGCCCTGGACACCCTTGGCCCCTTGCCAAAGCATTTTATCGTGGTATTAACAGGTGGGGAGCCCCTATTGCGCCCCGACCTTGAATATTGTGGAAGAGAAATCCGGAAACGCGGTGCCCGTTGGGGCATGGTAACAAACGGCTACTTGTACGGGCAAGAGAAACAAAATGCCCTGTTAAACGCCGGCCTGGGTGCGTTGACCATAAGCCTCGACGGACTAGAAGCATCCCATAACTGGTTGCGAAATACCAAGATAGATTACACGATCTTGTTAAAATCTATCCATATTGCTGCCCATGCCCCAAGGTTACATTTCGATATCGTTACTTGCGTGAACCAAAGAAATATCCATGAACTGGAGGATATTTACCGTTTGCTTGTTAAAATGGGCGTAAAGGCTTGGCGATTATTTACCATTGCCCCTATTGGCCGGGCAAAGCACAAAGACGGGCTTTTCTTGTCGGCGGGGCAATTTAGCTCGCTCATGGGATTTATCCAACAAAAGAGAAAACAGCGGCAAATGGACGTGAAGTTCAGTTGCGAGGGGTACGTGGGGCCTTACGAGGGCAAGGTCCGCGACGGGCTATTCTTTTGCCGGGCAGGCATCAACATCGGTTCGGTGCTGGTGGATGGTTCTATTTCAGCATGCCCAAATATTGACCGCGCATTCGTTCAAGGCAACATATACCATGATAAGCTGGTAGCAATATGGGACAACCATTTCCAACCTTTCCGCGACCGCTCCTGGACAAAAACCGGCCCCTGTGCCAATTGCAAGGAATACAAGTATTGCCAGGGCAACGGGATGCACCTGTGGCACGGGAAAAAAAAGGAAGTGCTGGATTGCCATTGGGGGAAAATCACGGCAAATTCCCATAACCCTTTTTAGTGCCATAAAAAAACTAGTTTTTTTGAAAAAGGCGCTAGAATATCCCGGTCCTATTTCTTACTCAACTTGAAGGTGATTATCTCCCCCGGTAATTTTACCTTCACTATATAGAAACCTGGTGTAAGATTCGTTATATCCACTATCTCCTCGCTTGCCCCTGAAAGCCTTTTGCAGCAATGTTGCTGCCCGTCCGTCCCGATCACTGAAACAATCGACCCACGGGGAAAATCACCTACCAGGGTAAACACTCCACGGGTAGGGTTCGGAAAGAGTATACACCTGTTATCGTGGGCCGCGATATTAGTAAAGGATACTTCCACTTGCCCGGAGTGTTGGGAAGTACAGCCTGCCTGGTTGCTCACGACCGCGTGATATCCCCCTTCAGCAGTTGGCACATGAACTTGGCCCGTGGCCCCGGTTATAATTTCCCCGTTCAATTACCACTGGTTGCCCTCGGCTACATTTGACACCAAAGAATCACCTTTTATCGTGATATTCGGGGCAGGAGGATTGTCCATTACCGTTAAACGAGTAATGATCAGGCTATCCAACCCTTCTGATGAAATATGGTTTTCGGTGTATTCACCACTTTCTGTCCAT
>CAZKIR010000089.1:0-11818 GCA_964552835.1 uncultured Bacteroidales bacterium | reverse complement strand
GCCGACGGCGAACAGGGAGAACGCAGCGGGTGCCTCGGTCTCCCACAGTGCTTCGGCGGCGGCCATCTTCATCGGCTGGATCTCGGTCATGATCTGGCCCTGGGTGTGTCCGGTGAAGGCCACGCCCACCCCGGCCGTCAGGGCGAGCACGGAACCGAGGGCGGCGGCCTTAGCATGGCAAAAACCGATGCTTTTAGTCGCGAGCAGCTTGAATTTCGTTCCTTTTATGGAGAACACTCCACTTTGCCTGGTAACATCAAAGGTATAGGTGAAGATAAGCATGGGGATATTTGGGTCTCTTCGGAGTTTGACCTGTACCAATTGGAACGGGACGATTGGTTGGCTCAAAAAATGACCCGTTCCAAGGGGTTCTCGCATAATCATTATAACCCGGGCGCTTGCTATTCAGGCCCTTATGGAAAGTTGTATTTCGGTTTGCGCAATGGTTTTAACATGATCGACCCGGATTCGGTAAAGCAGGCGGGAGAAAAACCCCGCATCATTTTCACGGGAATTAGGATACACCATAAAACATACCGGATTAATGAAAAAACCCCCAACGGCAATATTGTCCTTCGAGAATCTGTTTTCAAAACAGATTCGTTAGTATTATGCTATAAAGACAATAACGTGCAAGTAGAATTTAGTGCCCTTGATTTTGCTGCCCCTGCAGAAAACAAGTACGCTTACAAGTTAGTTGGCTTTGAAGTGGATTGGCAGCCCGTGGCAGCCAGTGATCGCGTGGCGCGCTACACGAATTTGCCCCCCGGGGAATATTCCTTACAGGTTAAGGCCTCTAATAGCGAGGATGTTTGGAACGAGCAGGGCATCTCCATGTATATTCGGGTGTTGCCCCCTTGGTGGCAAACCTGGTGGTTCAGGGCAATAATGATTGTATTTCTTGCCGGATCGGTGTTGAGTTTTTATTTTTGGCGGGTATACACCTTGAAAGCACGGCAACGTGAACTAGAAAGAAAGGTTGATGAACGGACCGAAGAATTAAAGACCGCGAATGCCCAACTGCACGAACGGCAAGAAGAGATATTGGCGCAAAACGAGGAAATCCAGCAATATGCCGAGGAATTGCAAGTGCAAAAAGAAGCCGTGGAGAAAAAAAACTCGGAAGTAGAGAAACAACATATGCAATTGCAGGTTATTAGCGAGTTTGGAAAAAAAATAACCAGCACGCTTAAGTTGGGCATGGTAAACCAGATGATTTACGGGTATATTGATTCAATCATGGAAATTACCGCGTTCGGGATCGGCTTGTATAACCCTGAGAAGAAGGTGCTAGAGTTTCATGAGTTTATTGAAGAAGGCAAGAAGTTGTCTTATTTTGAAAAACCGGTTGATAATCCCAAAAGCCTTACAGCTTATTGTTTTAACAAGCGCGAGAAGGTTTTTATAAAAAACCTGCAAGAAGAATACAAGAATTATATTACAGACATGCCTGATACCTTAACTGGCAACAAGCCGCAATCCTTGATCCATTTGCCCCTGTTGATCGAAGAACGGCCCATTGGCGTGCTCGTGGTGAATAACAAGAAAATAAATACTTATTCTGATAATGACTTGAACAACTTGCAATCTTTGGCCTCCTATATCTCCATAGCTCTTGACAACGCCCACGTGTACCGTATCGTGGCCCGGCAAAATGAAAATATAAAAAGTAGTATTCGTTACGCGAAAACAATACAGCACTCTATTTTGCCAACCATGTCCAGTATTGACAAGTACCTGGATTATTTCGTGATCTTTAGGCCCAAGGATATTGTAAGCGGTGATTTTTACTGGTTTTACCCCGTGGATGAAACCACTTGCTACGCGGCGGTTGTGGATTGCACGGGGCATGGTGTGCCCGGGGCCTTCATGAGCCTTATTGGCAGCAAGGCCTTGAACGAGATCGTTGAAAAAGAAATGGATACTGGTAAGATTCTTGGATTGCTTGATGAGAGGATTAAAAACGATTTGCACCAGAGTGAAACTGAAAACCATGATGGGATGGATATTTGCCTGGTAAAAATTCAATGCCTAGAGAAAAAATCTTATAAGGTCTATTTCTCCGGGGCCAAAAGAAACCTGCACGTGGCCATGGGAAAAAGGGGAAGTAAGTTGCATACATTCAAGGCAAACCGGCATTCTATTGGCGGCCTTGGCAAGCGGGAGAAACATTTTGATAGCATTTGTATCGACCTCGCTCCAGGCGATGAACTTTACCTGTCGTCAGACGGGTACACGGATCAAAATTCCAGCACGAGGGAACGTCTTGGATCAAGAAAATTTCTTGCTATACTCGGAGAAGAAATACAAAAACCATTTGAAACACGACAGGAAATGTTCGAAAAGCTATTAGAAGATCACCAGGGCAAGGAGGAACAACGAGACGACATAAGTTTGATGGGCTTACGGTTGAGATAAACCTTGGTAAAGGTAAAAATTAGCTAAAAAATTTAAAAATTTAACCAAAAACAAGCATTTTTTTTGCAAAAGTTTTATAGTGTTTTTATATTAGCAAACTATAAAAACTGTATTTTGTATACAATAATAATATTGATAACTAACGAGGCTTTTTCCTGTATTATGAATAATACGGTTAAATATTGAAGCAAGGAAAGGGTATAAAAAAAACAGTATGAAAAATTTACTTTTTACACTTGTTATTTTTTTTTGTGCATTATTGGCTGGTATTGCCCAACATGCCGAATTAAGTGGTTACCGCTGGACGAAAATCGATACCGAAACCGAAGGTGATGTAACCGGGAGGCATGAGAATACCTTTGTGGAATACAAGGATAAATTTTACCTGTTGGGCGGTCGTGGCGTCAACCCGGTAAATGTTTTTGATCCCATTACAAATACCTGGGAAGTTAAAGGCAAATCGCCCATGGAAATTCATCACTTTCAAGGAGTAGTGCACGAAAAATCCATTTATTTAATCGGGGCCATGACAGGAGGTTATCCCAAGGAACCTCCCATGAAAAATATCTGGATTTATTATCCTGAAACCGACACCTGGGAAGAAGGCCCTGAGATTCCTGAAAACAGGCGCAGGGGAGGTGCTGGTGCAGTTCTTTACAACGATAAAATCTACATGGTTGGCGGCATAAAATTCGGGCATTATAGCGGCACTACGAACTATTTCGACAGCTACGACCTGAAAACCGGTCGATGGGAAACCCTTACCGATGCGCCCCACGTTCGCGATCATTTCCCGGCCATTGTTGTTGATGATAAACTGTATTGCGTGGGTGGCCGTAACACCAGTGTACATCATCCTGATAATTTTGCCGCCTTCTTCAGTGCTGTTATTCCACAGGTTGATTATTACGATTTTAAAGAAGAGAGATGGTACACGATGAAAGAGCAATTGCCAGTCCCTACAGCGGCAGGGGGAATGGTGAAAATTGGCAATAAGCTGGTGTACATGGGCGGCGAAGGTAGCCAGGCCCAGGCCTATAACCAAACCCAATGCCTCGATATTACCACGGGAAAGTGGACACAATTGGCCCCGCTTTATACCGGCAGGCACGGCAGTAGCGCAATTTTACATGAAAATAATATATACATCGCCGCGGGAAGCCCTAATAGAGGGGGAGGCAACCTGAATTCCATCGAGGTTTTCTCGGCTAACCATAACTGGAAAAAACTTTTTAATGGCGAAAATCTCGCGGGCTGGCAGGTAAAATGCCAGGATGAAGATAAAGGAAAAACATACTGGTCGGTTGATGAGAATAAAAGTGCGATTTCATGTAATTCAATAGGGAGCAAAGATCATGGTTATGTGTGGCTGATGCATGAAAAGGAATATGACGATTTTGAATTGCGTTTAAAGTTTAAGGTTTCTCGTGAAAATAGCGGGAATTCAGGAGTTCAGATCCGCAGCCGTTACGATGAAAAAGCGGCGGTGGATGACAACGGGAAAGCAGGTTGGCTTGATGGACCGCAGGTTGATATTGACCCGGCCAACCCCTGGCGAAATGGTTTACTATACGACGAAACGCGGGGGGTGAAACGATGGATTAACCCTTCCCTGCCCGATTGGAAAATCAACAAGGAAACACACGCGCCTAAAAGGGTCATTTTTTATTATGAGAACGAGGAAACCGGATGGAATGACATGACCATTATTTGCCGCGGGACCCGCGTAAAAACCATTGTAAACAACGTGCTTGTATCGGATTATGATGGGGCAGGGATTTTGGATGATAAAGTGCATAAAAAGCATGATGTTGGAATGAACGGGCATATTGCACTGCAATTGCACAAAAATTCAGAGAATAAAATTTGGTTTAAAGATGTTGAGATTCGGGAAATCAAGTAGCTTAAAAATTAATATAATATAATAAACATGAAATGGATTTTTGATAAATTTTGTAGAATTTACTCAAACACACGGGAGCATAAATCTATTGAGAATTATATCCAGTCCCCTGGAAAAAGTTATTTAGCCATTACAACAGGATGGCTTTTTCTGATGTCATTATTTTTATTGTCCTGTAACGAGAGAACACGATATCGTGAGAAAAATGGCTTCGTAATGGTAGAAGCAGAGCATTTTAATTCGCAAAGTGCGGCTGATGTAAGAAAATGGCATATTGTCGATAATCAATTTTCTGGTGATTACCAGGGATTTTTGGACAATTATGCTACATCGGCCAGTGGCGGAAAATACCTTATGCTGCTGCCCGATACCCGTGTTACGCATGCTGATAAATTGATAAAAGGAGAAAATTTTTCTAATGAACCAGGAAAATTAGCCATACTTGATTATCCCGTCTATTTTGAAAATCCAGGGAAATATTATGTATGGGTCAACGCTTATTCTACAGGAACAGAGGACAACGGGGTGCATGTTGGATTGAATGGGCAATGGCCCGAAAGTGGCGCACGGATGCAATGGTGCCAAGGTAAAAACCAGTGGACATGGGATAGTAAGCAACGGACGGATGAACAGCATTGTGGTGTAGAGCGTCAGATTTATCTTGAAATCCCCAATAAAGGTTTGCATACCATTTCATTTAGTATGCGAGAAGACGGTTTTCGTTTCGACCGCTTTGCCCTGTCTAAAAAATACATTCAACCAGAATAGTTTATTTGAAAGGGTAGCGGTTTATATATTGGCAGTTCTTGACGCTTTTAAAACAATTAGACAATTTATTAAAAAAAAAATTAACCCATAATAGTTGCAGCAATGAAAAAAACATTTTATTTTTTTACACTAGTTTTTTTAGTAATCTTTACATCCGCCATTACCCATGCTCAAAATCCGGGAGTAATAACAGGCGAACTTAAAAAATGGCACCCGGTAACCATAACATTTAACGGCCCGGAAATGAGTGAAACCGATGAATACAATCCTTTCCTCGGTTACCGGCTAAATGTTACCTTTCGTCATGAAAACGGGAGAGAAACCTACACCGTTCCAGGGTATTATGCTGCTGACGGCAATGCTGCAGAAACAAGCGCTTCATCGGGGAATAAATGGCGGGTGCATTTTACGCCAAGAATAACAGGAACCTGGTCTTACGTGACATCTTTTCGAAAAGGCGATAACATCGCGGTTAATGAAAGTCCCACGGCCGGTGAACCGGTTTCATTTAACGGGGCAACCGGTGAAATTGAAATAACCGGTACCGACAAAACCGGAAGGGATCATCGCGGGAAAGGTATGTTGCGTTACGTGGGAGAACACTACTTGCGTTTTGATAATGGCGAATGGTTCATGAAAGGAGGTGCCGATGCACCCGAAACTCTTTTTGCCTATGAAGACTTTGACGGCACGTACCTACAGACCGGTTCGACCAGTCATAGCTATGGCGATGTTTTGTCGTGGGGCAGCACCCAGCATAACGACAGGCGGGGGTCTTTTGAACTGAAAAAATTTGAAGCCCATGTTCAGGACTGGAACGAAGGCGACCCGGTTTGGCAGGGAGATAAAGGAAAGGGATTAATCGGTGCCCTTAATTATTTGGCCGGTAAAGGAATGAATGCATTTTCCTTTTTAACCATGACAGCCGGTGGGGACGGGAAAAACGTGTGGCCATGGATTAACCACATGGAATTTGACCGGTATGATGTTTCAAAATTGGCACAATGGGAAATCGTTTTTAGCCATGCCGATAAACTGGGGATGTTCATCCATTTTAAAACACAGGAAACAGAAAACGACCAGTTATTGGACGGTGGCTTCCTGGGAGATTCAAGGAAACTCTATTACAGGGAACTGGTAGCCAGGTTTGCACACCACCACGCGCTAAACTGGAACCTGGGCGAAGAACACGATATTGTTCATGAATTGAGGGATCCTGAGATGAAAATCGCCAAGTCGTGCGCGAAATTTTTGCATGACACGGATCCATACGATCACCCTGTTGTTATTCATACCTATCCCGGGCAATATGATGAAAATTATGGCCCCCTTGTCGGGTTCGAATACATGGAAGGCGCTTCAATCCAAACAGACAACATTCAGGTTTGGGATAATTTTTACAAGGTTAACAATTGGGTGAAAAAATCATCAGAAAATTATCATACTTCGCGAAAATGGGTGGTTTCTCTCGATGAACCTGGCAGTGGTGGCCTCGGGGTAACAACAGATGACTGGGATGACAATTATAACCTGGATGACGCCAGGGCTTTATATTGGACCAATATTTCTGGCGGAAGCGCTGGAATAGAATGGTACTTTGGGTATGGTGAGGAACATAACGACCTGAATGCCGAGGATTGGCGTAGCCGCGATAAATTATGGGATTATACCCGCCATGCCATGGATTTTTACCGTGACAATAACATACCTTTTTGGGAAATGAAAAATGCCAATGGTCTAACGAGGAGTGAAAAAGACTTTGTTTTTGCCAAGCCTGGTGAAGTGTATGTAATATATCTGCCTGATGGCGGTGCTTCAACGCTCGATCTTGGAGATCATGCCGGAACGTACTCTGTTGAATGGTACAATCCCCGTGAAGGTGGTGAATTGACGAGAGGCCGGGTACTCGAGGTCGAACAAACCTATTCAAGGGAACCGGCCAGTGTTCTTTCTGCTGTACCAACGATTAAACAACCCAGGGTACGGGGTAAGCTTATGCAGGTTTCCGGGCCGGGCAGGGTTTCGCTTGGTATCCCGCCCATTGAAGCAGAAGAACAGGAAGACTGGGTGATCCTGGTTCGTGAAAAGTAAAAAATTAAAAAAACGAATGGTTAAAATAATTTGAACATGAAATATAACCGATTAAATACTTTGCTCCCGCTATTACCTGTGCTTGGGGCAGTGGGGGCTTGCACGGGCGACAAACAGGAAGAAACTCCTTATAATATTATTTTTATCATGACAGATGACCATGCCTGGCAGGCACTGGGCGCATACAACGAAAGGCTCAGTGATGTGGTATCGACGCCAAACATTGACCGGATCGCGGAAGAGGGAATGCGCTTTGACCGTTGCCTGGTCACTAATTCAATTTCAGGGCCATCAAGGGCCACGATACTTACCGGGAAATACGGTCATCTTAACGGTTTCTACTCGAACGAGATGAAAGATTTTGATGGTTCACGGCAAACTTTCCCTAAACTGTTAAAGGAAGCGGGCTATCAAACAGCATACATTGGCAAATGGCATCTTGGATCGGAACCTACTGGTTTCGATCACTGGGATATCCTGCCAGGGCAAGGGCATTACTACAACCCTGATTTTATAAATCCTGATGGCAGGTACCAGGTTGAAGGTTATGTTACAGATATTATTTCTGACAAAACCATTGAATGGTTGCAATCACGAGGGCAAAAAGACAAACCATTCATGCTGATGATGCAACATAAAGCGCCGCATCGCGAATGGGAACCCGCCCTGAGGCACCTCGATTATTACGATAGTGTTCAATTTCCTATACCCGAAACCCTTTTTGACGACCATAGTGGCAGGGGCACCGCGGCCCGTGAGGCGGATATGTCAATAGACGAAACCATGCGCCTGGACGCGGACCTGAAAATGTGGGGCGACACCACAGAATATACATACACCTACAATAACACCTATGCCAGGTTAAACCCGGAACAACGGGAAAAATGGGATGCATACTACGACAAGATAAAGGCGGATCTTGAAAAAGCTGGCCACGAGGGAAAAGAACTGGTAAAATGGAAGTATCAGCGGTACCTGCAGGATTACCTTGGCACCATTTTATC
Source organism: uncultured Bacteroidales bacterium (assembly GCA_964552835.1). Taxonomy (GTDB): domain Bacteria; phylum Bacteroidota; class Bacteroidia; order Bacteroidales; family CAYFUP01; genus CAZKIR01. Next base: position 3,634 of record CAZKIR010000089.1, on the reverse strand, counting down.
GGTTGACGAGAGCGTGGGCAGGGTACTCGACTACTTGAAGGCAAACAACATGGATAAAAATACCCTTGTCGTGTACACCTCCGACCAGGGGTTCTACCTTGGCGAACATGGCTGGTTTGATAAACGCTTCATGTACGAGATATCTTATCGCACCCCCTTGCTCATGGCCTGCCCGGGGCTTATAGAGCCCGGCTCGGTAAACAAGGATATCGTTTCAAACCTTGATTTTGCACAAACTTTCCTGGATATAGCGGGAATACCCCAACCAGAAGACATGCAGGGGGCCAGCATGCTTCCCTTGTTAAAAGGTAACACGCCCGGGGATTGGCGCGAAGCACATTATTATCACTACTATGCTTATCCCGACTGGCATATGGTAAAAAGGCATTATGGCGTTACTACCGACCGCTATAAGCTCATTCATTTTTATTTCGATATTGATGAATGGGAACTTTATGATCTGGAAAAGGACCCGAAAGAGATGAATAATGTATACAACGACCCGGGGTATAAAAAGATAAGGGAAGAAATGCATGTAAAACTTGAAGCACTTCGCGAGAAGCATGGCGATTCAGATAGCCTGGCCCGGTCGTTTATCCCTGATAACGCGGATGAATTAGTAAACGAATGGAAGGAAAAGTTTAATATCGAGAGTCCGAACTAGAACATGCTAGATGAATTCTAATTAGAAAGCCAATAGATGATTTAAAACCTTGGTCATGGCACCGCCAGTTTGGATTTGGATAAAGTAAGCTTGTTTTCACCAAATTCATATAATTTTAGCGAATCAATTCACCATATTTATATTATATTTGTGAATTGCTTCGCTAAATTTTTATATTATGGATGCTCAAAAAAGATACTTAATTAAAAGAGAACTTGAAAGCATTATAAAAAAGAGGATTGGTTCGGGAAAGGCAATTATTGTGCTTGGCCCCAGGCAAACCGGAAAAACCACGTTAATTGAGCAGGTTGTGGCATCAGGGGAAGATTATTTAATGCTCAGTGGGGATGATTCAGTAGAAAGAGAAAAGCTTGAATCGCAAAACGTTGAAGAATTGAGGCAGATAGCCGGGAAAAATAAGATAATATTTATTGACGAGGCACAAAGAATTAAAAACATAGGGCTAACCCTAAAAATTATTATTGACCAGTTAAAACCTAAACAAGTTTTTGTTACTGGTTCTTCCTCACTTGAAATAGCCAATGAAATTAATGAACCGCTTACCGGCAGAAAGTGGGAATTTATGCTGTACCCCATAAGCTGGAGAGAATTACAGGGGCATGTTGGATATATTTCTGCAATTAAACAAGTAGAACAAAGAATCATTTATGGTTCATACCCGGAAGTGATAAGAAACATAGGAGATGAGAAGGAAATCTTAAAAGAAATAACCGGGAGTTATCTTTATAAGGATCTCTTAACATATAGAGGAATTAAAAAGCCGGAAATCATTGAGAAAATCCTGAAAGCCGTTGCGCTGCAAGTTGGCAATGAAGTGTCGTATAATGAACTTGCCAATTTGGTGCAAGTAGACAAAAATACCATACAAACCTATTTAGAATTGCTTGAAAAGGCTTTTGTCATATTTCGTTTACAACCCTTGAGCAGAAATGTAAGAAATGAAATTAGCAGTAGCCGTAAAATATATTTTTATGATACGGGTGTAAGAAATGCCTTGATTGCTAACTTTAATTCTTTGGATATAAGAAATGATACTGGTTCCCTGTGGGAAAATTTTTTAGTTTGTGAAAGGAAAAGGTTCCTTGAATATAATCGAATTTTTACGAACACGTATTTTTGGCGTACTACCTACCAACAGGAAATTGACTATATTGAAGAAAGAGAAGGAAAATTTTACGCTTTTGAATTTAAATGGAATCCTAAAAGAAAAGCAAAAATCCCCAAGAAATTTCTGGAGGTATACCCCGGCACTAAAACAAAGGTGGTTAACAAGGATAATTTTCAGGAATTTTTGTTAGACCTGTAGCAATATAAGAATTTTCTTTATTGTTTCAACACCTCCCAAAAATCCTTTATCATACTTTCTGCCTCTAAATCCGTATACAGGCATATTTCGCGATCAAACTTCCCGGGTGGGGAAGGTACGGGTTTTTCTGTTGTCTAATCATGGTTAGCAACTTCTGGCGACATAATATCCCTCTTGATAAGGTTGAAGTATTTATTAAACAAAAAGGAGGCTGTTTAATATCATAATTTAATTAAACAGCCTCCTTTAGGTTAGCCAGTATTATTCATAAAACCTGATTAATTAATATACAGGATGAATTATACCTTTGATTACTTCACAATTAATTGACGTGATAATCGTGAATTGTTTTGATTGATTGTTAACACGTAATACCCTCTATCAAGATTTGGTGCTAATCGAATAATCCTGGAGTGGTTGTTATATAGATTTTTTTGAAAAACAGTTTGACCAGTAATGTTGTGAATCTGTACATTTAATATACCTTTTTGAACACCTTCAATAGTAAGGTTTTGTTTTGAATTATTCAATGGATTAGGATATACTTTAATGTTTAATCCTGGTTCAGAAACATTGATATTTTCGGTATTTGTATTTATTGCACCTGATTTCTGACAACTAACCGATCCAAATTCTGTTAAATCTATACCTGGCCCCCAATTTGGGCCAACAGATACGCCATCAGTATTTAACATTGTTAAGTACTCACAGTACATATCTAATACATCATCATGTGTTAGGACAGGATCCTGGGGGGCTGTATTATTATTGCAATAATTGTTGTTTATATCACAATCTGCTCCCCAAAAAGATTTGAAAGAGTAATCCTGTGGTTCTTTGTTTTTAGTATCATGATTATAATAAAAATTATCATAATATGAACAGTACGAGACAGGGTTTTCATCTTTCCATGCCCACAAATAGCCGCAAATATCATAATATCCATGAATATAACCACCATCCTCACCATAAAGTGGATTAATCAATTTATTGTCATACACCTCGCAATCATGGCCTGCTGAAATACAAACACCAGCATTTTGAATATATGACATATAATTATCATGGATTATTACATTACCGAAGTTTGAACCAGATTGCGAGCTAGCATCAAGAATAATTGCAGTACCATAAAAGCTATGATAATTATCGAAAGGATAATTACCATGAGCGCCCCGCAAGAAGTTTTTTGAAATTTCTATAGGATTGCTCATGCTTTCACCAATACTACCAAAAACATTTATCAGGTCCTCGGTAGAACTTACGTTATCCGTGTCATATTCATTATTTTCCATAATGTTATATCGAATTCTAGGAGAGTTTGTCCCGGAAGAGACACTTACATTATTCAATATAACCATTTGCCTGTTCCATTCGCCCCCGTTATCCTGGGTTAAATCATACCCGGCACGGCCTTCTGATCCAGAGCCATTACTCACCAAGGACGTGAGATCTTTATGAATATTTCCTTCAATTACAACTGATTCTGTAGAACTGCCATTGTACCCCCTGATTCTCAATCCTCCAGTTTGTGTTGTAAAGTTATTTTTAAAGATAAAATAGTCCCCATTGTCTGTCATCACCGAACGCCCTTGTTGTTTACCAGCAATATCAGGATTTCTGCCCCAGATATAGTTATGCTC
>CAZKIR010000088.1:0-11823 GCA_964552835.1 uncultured Bacteroidales bacterium | reverse complement strand
AAAGAGAGGGCAAGGCAGCACTACTTGTCCCGTACCGAAGGTCGGGATCATGTCATCTTTCAAAAACTGCAAGCCTTTTTGCTAAAGTCATGTCTTTGCAGTCTCTTGGTTTTCTAAATAAGTTAACGCCAGAATCATTAAATATTTTTTGTTGAACTTGTCATCATTGATTTTAAAAAATGATTGTCCAAATTAGCTGCTGAAATCAATTCACTCTTCTGTATTTCCATTTATCGTTTCCATTATTTCTTTAAAACTATTCAAGCCTGATTCGATGTTGTCGATTATTTCGCTTGCTAAAACATCGGGGTCGGGAAGATTATCTAAATCTGTGAGGCTTTTATCCCGCAGCCAGAAAATATCCAAATTGGTTTTATCTCTTGCCAAAATTTCTTCGTAGGTGAACTTTCGCCATCTGCCATCCGGGGAGGTTGAGCCTGTCGAAACCTCGCTCCATGTTTCGGTTCGTTTATAGCGGTTTTCCGGATTATAGAGTTTTACAAATTCCTCTAAATCTGCCGAGGTCATTGGCTTTTTCTTAAGGGTATGATGCACATTGGTGCGGTAATCGTAAAACCAAATTTCTTTTGTTTGGGCTTCTTTACTTGCAGGTCGGTTGTCGAAAAATAAAATGTTCGCTTTTACCCCATGGGCATAGAAAATTCCGGTAGGCAAACGCAAAATAGTGTGCAAGTCGGTAGTTTTCATGAGTTGTTTGCGGACTTCTTCGCCTGCACCACCTTCAAACAATACATTATCGGGCAATACAACGGCTGCCTGGCCTGTAACCTTTAGCATGGTTTTGATATGCTGCAAGAAATTAAGCTGTTTGTTTGATGTTGTTTCCCAAAAATCCTGACGGTTGTAGCTTATATCTTCTTTTTCGGCTTCTCCTTGCTCATTGGTAACCGTGTACGAGCTTTTTTTACCAAAAGGCGGATTGGTCAGCACGTAATCAAATCGGTTTCCATCGTCAGATACCAGTGCATCGTTTGGAGAAATGTAACTATTGCCTTCTATTTCGCCAATGTTATGCAGGTACATATTCATGAGGCATAAGCGGCGGGTATTGGCTACAATTTCGTTTCCGTGAAAAGTCTCATTTTTTAGAAATTCCTTTTCTTCCCGGTCTAACTCATGATTATTGGCAATCCAGTCATACGAAGCCAAAAAGAAACCGCCTGTGCCACATGCCGGGTCGGCAATGGTTTTCATGGGCTTTGGCTGAACGCATTTTACCATGGTTTTAATAAGCGAACGGGGTGTGAAATATTGCCCTGCACCTGATTTGGTATCTTCGGCATTTTTTTCTAACAAGCCTTCATAAATCTTGCCTTTTATGTCTGCCCCCATCATTGACCATTGTTCCTGGTCTATCATATTGATGACACGGGAGAGTTTGGCAGGGTCTTGTATTTTATTCTGGCTTTTGGTAAAAATTTGTCCTAAAATGCCCTTTTCCGTGCTTAAACTTCGGAGCAACTGGTTATAAAAGGCTTCCAGTTCCGCACCTCTTTTGCCTGAGAGGGTTTCCCAATCGCAAAATTCACCGTCTTTTATTGCGTTGCCTTCCACATCTTTCAGGCGTGGAAATTTCAACCCTTTGTTGTATGGCGGTTTATTTAGCTCATCTGCCATTTTCAGGAAAAGCAGGTAGGTGATTTGTTCCAGATAATCGCCATAACTTACACCATCGTCGCGTAAAACGTTGGCAAGGTTCCATATTTTTGAAATGATTGCTGTGTCTGTCATTTATTGAATTTTCTTTAATTTATTTTCTAATTCATTAGTTACTTTATAAACTCCGGATTTCGGAGAGCCTTCAAATATTACAAATTGATGTGCTTTTAAAAGAGCCATATCTCTTTGAGTTGTTGCTCTTGCAATATCAAATGTACTCATAAGTTCTCTGAGGCTCATTCCATTATTATTCCATATTGCAATGAGTTCATTACTTATTCTATTAATTACAGCATCATTTGCAGCATCACTAACAGCATCGCTTACAACATCATAAATAAATCTTTTTGCAGCATCATTTACAGCATCATTTACAGCATCATTTACAGCATCATAATGAAGTTTTTTCTTAGGTAAAGCTTTAGGACCATTAAAAGTAAGTACAACATTTGAAGTTGTTTCTTTCCATTCAGGAGATTTTAGTCCAGCTTGTTTACATTCTTCAATAACTTTAATTGTCCCTCTTCCAAGTTTATCAATTAAGCCTCTAAGAAACACAATATGTGCAATGTCGGGATTTACAGGATGCGAGCTATGGTTTTTCCTTAAATCTTTAATTTCAATTTCATCCGGCAGTTTCCCACTATTGGAAATTACAAATTTATCCGGATATACACTAATAGCAATTGTACTTGAAAAACTTCTATAATCTCTATGAATTAGCGCATTAATAATTCCTTCCTGTAATGCTTTAACAGGAAATGAAAAATCTTGTCTTTTCCATTGATTCTTATCAAACACACTACGAATACCAAGTGTATTCATATATTTTTCTAATTCATTGCGAATATTAAATAAATTGCCTTCAATTACCAGATCACGAGTTAATGCCTCATCGGTTTTACCTTCTGAATACTCGGTTAGCCGAACTCTTATTTGGGGAATAAACCTGGCTGGTGATTTTGCAAACAATATAACACAGGCATTGGTAAAGGAACCATTATGATAAAGGCCAAAATAAGACAAGAAGTCCACTATATCATTACCTTCAAAATTGCTTCTTCTGTTTTTTTGAGACTCATTTATGGTATCAAGAATCAATTTTTTATCTAAATCCTGAAGCGTAACGCCAATAACAAATTGCCTTTCCCAGTGCTGCTCTGCTAATTGACGGCCATGAATTAAATCTGATATTTCGTTGGAAGTAGCCTTTTGTGTTTTAGCCCCCTTCCTGAAGAAAATGCTGCCATCATAAATGTAAGGCTGCTTCGAGCCTTTCCATACTTTTAGAACCAACACTTGTTTCTTATTAATATTTTCAATCGAATAGGTAATTGGCGCCTCCGGGACAATAGTATTAATTAAGAAGTCTCGGAGCTTATTCTCAACTGATTCAGCATCTGACAATCCAATAACACTACCATCATCTTTAACGCCAATGACAATTCTACCACCTTCATCATTTAAAAAACTGCAAAGGGTTTTTGCAATAGCTTCTTTTTGAACAACTTCCTTAAATTCAAGCTGTTCGCTTTCACCTTCTTTTATCAGGCTTTTTATTAGTTGTTCATTATTCATTGCTTGTATTATTTAATTTTTCTAAATCGTTTCGAAACCTTTTGACATTACCGAATTGTGTTGCAACAAATGGTGCTCCATCTAATGGGTATCTGTAAAACTCCTGTGCCCAAAGTCTCTTACTTAAGGGTTGACCAGCTCCTATTGCAATATCATACATGTCAACAACCCTCAAATCATCCATCACATTAGTTTTTTCATCTAATTTGAAATCGGTTCTGTTATTATCATTATCATACATGAACTGTTTTAACAACTGTCTTGTAAAGGCAACATCGTGGTGTGCTAAAAACCCTCTGGGTTTATCCAATTCCATAAAATGGGAGAATAATTCCAAAAAAGAAATCGCATTCTTCAACTGCAATCAGACATGACTCTTCCGGTGTTTTTCCCGGTACGTTGTAGACCGTTCCTATATGAGAACAGACAACATCATAATTAAAGCCTTTTAATGTAGCATAAATCTGTTCTATTTCAGTTTTGAAATGATAAACAGTTGAGGAAAGCATTATTTTCAGTTTAGGTTGTGGCATATTTATTTTTTCTCTTTTTTTATTTTTTCGAGAAGGATATTTGCCGGCTCATAATCCGCTGCTTGTTTGCATTTTTCTATTTCTACCTCACTTAGCAATTTGCCTTCAAAGGCTTTTTTCAGGATGCTTTGGCGCAGGGCTTCGGATTTTTCCAGTCCTTCGGTAATGTTTTGTTCTACCTTGTCGCAAACAGAGAGGCGGGATTCGATTTCACGGACGATTTGGTGTTGTTCTTCTAATTGAGGAAGTGGGAAAGGATATTTCTTTAACTTTGTCCCATTAATATTTGACTGATTAACACCGAAACTTTTTACCTGATTACCATATTGTTTAGCTTCATGAGAGTTTAAATAGTAATTTAGAAAATCTGGGTTTACAACTTCTGACTTGTAATTTATCCTTATTAAATAACCTGCAAAAATAGCCTTTTTTTCTCCTTTATAAATTGCTGTTTTCCCCACGTGTTCGGCGCTATTTGTTCTATTGAATAAAACGTCATTATGATTTAATCTGTACTTTTCAATTTCAGAATCATCGTCTGTATATTTTAAATCAGCCCAATCGATTCTGCCATTTTGAATATTCCCCATTCTTAAGACTGGAGTTTTCCCTATATCAGAAGACTTCGTTGATGTTCCATATTCCACGGAATTACAGGCATCTCCCAATTTTATCCAACTCCAACTATTTGGCAATTTATTTACACTTTTATTAATGTATGATGTTGTTGGTTCGGCAGCCATGGGGGGTTTGTTTTTTTCCTGAGACGGACGGCCGTCCGTCTTTACGTGCTTTTCTCTCCACTCCTTCGTCAATTCCCCCTCAAATGCCTTTTTCAACACCGCCTGCCGGTACACTTTCAATTGCTCCTGTGCTTTTTTAAGGTCGGCAATGCCTTTGTCTAACGAGGCAAAGAGGTTTTCGATTTTGTGGACGATGGCGCGTTGGATGGGGAGGGGTGGTAAAAGAAATTTCTTTTTTGCAAATACAGAAATCCAATACCTTTTATGAGTATCGCTTCTTATTTTATTTACTTGCATACCATAAAAGACAAACTTCATATTTACCAATTTACTTGTTGGCACAAGAATCTTCATAGCTGAAGACTTTACCTTAAATTCAAAATCAACAAACTGACTTGCAGTTGTAAAATCATCAAAAATTATAGTCGGTAAATCATTAAAAATACCGTCTGTTTCGTTTGTATAACCTTTTATAAATGATTTTCCAGCAGTTAAAACAGGTGTTTTATAATTATCCTTATATTTTGTGCTTTTAACAATATATTTTGTTGGTTGCTCGTAATTAAGCAAATCCTCAAAACTGCATTCCACCCAATCCTCTCTCATAACCCAACCTCCGAATTTGGCATTTCGTTATACTCTTTACCATTTAATAACCGTCCGTTTTTCTTTTTGTTGGTACCGCCCCATTGTTTAAAATAAAAAGCCGTGTTTTGATTTTGGCATTGCTGTTTTATTTGTTCTACCCATTCGGGTTTCATGGGGCGCGGGGTGCGGCCACTTTCACCGCCTACAATTACCCAGTCAATATGTTGCAAATTCATATCGGGAATGGCTGTCAACAAAGGTTCGCAGGAGAGGAATTTTACCCGTGCGCCGGTGTTACGTAAATGGTCAATACGGCTTGTTACATCGGCATTTTCTACGGTTACGCCCATCCACAAATTATGTGGCCAGTTTAACAGGCCTTCGGTATCATAATACCTTAAAATATCAGCTCTTTTGGTCAATACCTGAAAAACATGCTGGGGATCGTCTTTTATAACGTTAAAAACCTTTTGGATAAACTCCACAGGCACCTCTTTATGAAACAAATCGCTCATGGGATTCACAAAAATCATCCGGGCTTTTTCCCATTTGTATGGTTCGTTTAAAGCATCCGGGTGCAGGGTAAGATTAAACCCGTTTTTATATTTTTCCTGTCCCATGGCTTTTAATCGCCGTGCCATTATCTCGGCATAGCAAAACTTACAGCCTGATGATATTTTTGTGCATCCTGTAACCGGGTTCCATGTGCTTTTGGTCCATTCTATTTTGGTTGTTGCCATAATTTTTCAATAAATATTATTTTCATTAATTGGCTGAATTTTGGTTATTGAATTTATCATCCTCCCAATTTTGAGGATTATTACGGATATAGTTTTTAATGCGTTGATATGATGCATCGTCACGAATGATATGGTCGTGATAATTTTGTTGCCAAAATGGGTTGTTGCGGTTGTATTTATCCAAATTTAAATTATTTTCATCAATATAATCATCGATTTTATTCAGCACCGCCGATTTATATCCTGCTACAAATGATGAAATGGATTTTGGTTTCCGTTGAAAATTTGAATTGTTTTTATTGGCGGTGGGGGTTTGGGATTGCGGGTTTAATGGGGTTTGTAGTGTTTTTTGGTTTTTTTGGGTGGTAGAGACGCACGGCCGTGCGTCTCTACCACCAGAACAATAAAAACGTTGATGGTTGGTTGATTTGTTTTCCAACCGGATAATGGCATGCAAATGATTGGGCATTAAAATAAATTCGTCCAAATGCAATTCCTGCCTGATTTCAAATGATGCGTGCCATTCATCATGGGCAATTACACCAAAATCAGATAACATCATATTATCATTTTCGATATGTCCGAAAACACATTCTCGCCCGGCTGTAACAATGGTAATAAAATATAATCCATCGGATGCATAATCCCATCCGTGCAATCTGTTTGATTCAATCCTGTATTTTCCTTTAAACCGTTCCATAAATTATTTTATGCCGCTAACACTTCATTTAATTCATCAATAATTTCATTCATTTCTTTTCCAAACAACTGATACATTTTGCCACGCCCTCCTTGTGCATCAAATTTTCTTAACCCTGATTTATATGATTTATGGACTATTTTTTGAATATTCTTTTACAAGCATCTTGGGTTTTTTTCCTTTAGAATACTCACAAACTTTTCCCAACTCTATTTTTTCCCAATCCTCTCTCATTACGCAGCTAATATGGATTCGTGAATAAATTCAGTTGGAATTAAATCCAATACATTTTCGTTAAACAATTTTTGATTGCGAAAGGAAATTTTTTCGTTAAATGCCAAAGCGCCTATAATTATGGCGGGGTGGATGTTCAATACCCGGCTACATTCCTTAATTTTACCAACCGTAAGATAATTGAAAAAAGGTTCTGTAAATTCTAATATTTGTGTATGTTTCAATTGTTTTGAAGCTAAATCGTTGGCTTCCTGCTCTTGCTTGTCGTTGGTTTTTTCACGGAGATTATCCAGAACAAAAGGGGTTTTGTCGTTTAAATGTTTTAACACATGAGCGATTTCGTGTGCTACGGTAAACCAAAAATTGTCGATGCGCTTGTATCTTGCCGTGTAAACAACCACAGGATTACCATTGTGAAGAAATGCGGCACCATCCAAATATGTTTTTTCAAGGTGCGGCAATACAAAAAACTTTACACCACACTTGTGCAGGTCGTTTAAAAAAAATAATATGCCATTATCTTTGGTAGTATAGCCTGAAATATTTTTATACAAACCCTCCAATGTTTTTTTATTGTATGCAGGTACATTAATACCTTCGCTATATTTCCTGGCCATTTGAAACCAGGTGGCAGCATAAGAGGCATTGAATTGGTTATACGCTTCCGACTTTTTGCAAAGTGGCAAAACGGATTCTTCTAAAAATTGAAAATCAAGTTCTTTAATGCCCCAAAATTCGTTGACTTCATTTGTAAGTTCTTTAATGTCACGAGTTTTCTTAATCCATCCTTTTTTCATCATATCACGGACAGGCATGCGACTGTAGATAATAGATTTAACTTCAACAACGGATGTGTTTGTCTTTTTTTTCTGTTCCAACCATAAACGATAGTCGTTGTCAATGTTAAGCCAATATTGTGGCGAGATATTAAATGCACTGCTCAGTTTTTTGGAATTTTCAATGCTCAATGATTGCTTATCTTGCAATATGCTGCTTAGATGTTTGGTAGAAAGGCCTAATACTTCGGCCAATTCTTCCTGCTTCCAGCCGCGTAAATCCATCTGTTCCCTTATAAAATAACCGGGACCAAATTTTTTTGCCGCTTTTAAGTCTTTAATTGCTTTCATAATTCGTGTGTATTTTAATCACCATAATGATTCGAAATTGCAAAAAGATAAAACTCTCCAATTGTTTTTTCTTCATTCGTCCATTTTACTTCCATCTCTAAACGATATTTCCCGGTGAGTCGCATTGAATAATGCTTATTGTATTTTTCAAAATTAAGAGATGGGTCATGCCATAAGTCGTGTATATCTTTTGCATTATCAATTTTTTGCATTGTAGCAAAAAATTTATCTATAATTTCCGGCCGCAATTTCAATTTTTTTGATTTTCCGGTTTCATATAGTTTTTCAAGTTCTTTATTATCAATATAAACGTCCAAATCTTATAAATGTTTTACAAATATAGAAATAATATGTAATAATGCAATACACTTTTATACATAAAATGTAATTATGCCGCTAACACTTCATTTAATTCATCAATAATATCATCCATCTCTTTTCCAAACAATTGATACATTTTACCCCGCCCGCCTTGTGCATCAAATTGTCTTAACCCTGATTTATATGATTTATGGATTATCATGATTATAAAATTTTATGCCACAAGTGCTTCGTTTAATTCGTCCAAAATATTTTCATAATCAGCACCAAATAATTGATAATATTTTCCGATACCTCCTAAATTACCGAAAGGATAATGCTCAAAATCACTTTTTTCGATATGATAAGAACTTACCACATGGTCTTTAATCATGCGTAGCCAGTCCATTTGCTCTTGTGTAAAACGGTTGTGCTGCCCGGCATTTTGTTTGAAAATCCATGTTTTGAAATTCTCATCAATGGTTTTGTCAAACGCTTTCAGTTCACTATCAATACCACAGGCATGCCGTATAAGAGAAACCAAAGCAGTTAATTCATCCTTTGGTCGAGAAAATTCATGAATTTTCTTTCCTTTATCAATGGCTGCATACGCATCCCAAACATAATCAGGTGCCAGTTGTGGTTTTTCCAGCTTCAACTTTTCCATCACTTCTTTAATCATATCAAAAGTGATGTTCCGGCGGTTATAGGGTTGGTTATAAAAAATGCTCAACGCCTTAATTTCATCTTTATGTTTTTCGAGGTAATCAGAAAAATCTCTTACGGTTTCTTTGGCTTTGTCCACCGAAAATGCATCCCATTCCGATTTGGTAACAGTATCTATGTTAATGTGGTCAATTATTTGTTCGTGTTCTTTGCGCACGTTTTCCAAATATTCATTGAGTTCGCCGTTAAAAGTACTTGCAGCCTGTTGGATTAATTCCTGCTGTGCTTCTTTTTTGAAGTTGTCTATTTCGGCCGGAGAATAATCAGTAGTTGAGACGCACGGCCGTGCGTCTCTAAATTTCTTTTCTATTGCGTCAGGGTCAAAAGCGGTAATCAGTTCTTTGGTAATTTGTTTCAGGTTTTTGCCGCCAGTGTATTCCAGCAATTTGTCTTTTTCCTTGTCAGTGATTTGCTTTTCCAAGCGGATTAACCTATTTGATAAAGACAAAAACAAGTCTTCATCTTCAACGCCAATGGTAATAGCTTCTAACAAATCTTTCAAAGCAACAGAGGGTTTACGCTCCAACGGGCGGCTGTCTGTTTTCTTTGATTTGGTGGCTCCAATGGCATCTACAATTACAAAATGGGTTTTACTGTTTGCCATGCGGGTAACCTGCAATAGTTTGTCCTTGTCGATGGTTCGTGTTCCACGTCCTTTCATCTGCTCAAAGTAGTTGACGCTTTTCACATCACGCATAAAAAGCAAAACCTCCAATGGTTTGACATCTGTGCCGGTGGCGATCATATCAACGGTAACTGCAATACGGGGATAATATGAATTTCGGAAACGGTTTAACACCGATTTTGGGTCTTCATCTATTTTGTAGGTTACCTTTTTGCAAAAATCATTTCCCTCGTTAAACTCTTCACGGATAATTTTTATAATGTCATCAGCATGGCTGTCAGTTTTGGCAAAAACCAAAGTTTTAGGTACTTCATAATCCCCGTTTTCATCAATTCGGTTGGGAAAAATATCCGTTTTTAATGTTCTTTTGTATTCTTTAATGATGTTCCTGATTTGGCTTGGGTTTACAACCTTTTTATCCAAATTATTTCTGGTATATTCTGTATCTTCGTCTTCCTGTTGCCAACGTTTTTGGCGTGTCAGTTTATCCCTGCGGTCAACAAACCAGCCTGCTTTTATAACCTCACCCTTTTTACTAATATCGGTTTCAATGGAATATACATCATACGGCACATTTACACCATCGGTAACCGATTCTTCATAGGTGTACTGGCTCACCACGTTTTCATTAAAGAAACCAAAAGTCCGTTTATCGGGCGTGGCAGTTAAACCAATCAGAAAAGCATCGAAATAATCCAATACCTGTTTCCAGAGGTTGTATATTGAACGATGGCATTCATCAACCACAATGAAATCAAATTGTTCAATGGGCACTCTCGCGGAATATTCAACAGGAACAGGTTGTTTCTTATTCAGTTGTTGTTGCATCCAGGTACTTTCGTTCGGATTTGCTTCCTCTGCACTTTCTTCCAATTCTTCACCTTTTAGTATAGAATACAAACGCTGGATGGTAGAAATGCAAACCTGGCTATCCGAAGCAATATAACTCGAAGATAAACGCTGTACATTATACAATTCGGTGAATTTTCGGTTGTCATCGGTTGGCTGGAAAGTCATAAACTCCTGTTCTGCCTGTTCTCCGAGATTTCTAGTATCTACCAAAAATAAAATCCGCCTGGCATCAGCGAATTTCAATAATCGGTAAATGAATGTAGTAGCCGTAAATGTTTTTCCGGCCCCGGTTGCCATCTGGATTAATGCTTTTGGCCTGTTGTTTTTAAAAGATTGCTCAAGGTTTTCAATGGCAACAATTTGTGCAGGGCGCAATCCTGTTGGGTTAAGTTGTGGTAAGTTTAGAATTCTTGTTCTAAGGCTATCGCCCTTTTTAATCCATTCAGCAATAGTTTCTGGTTTATGGAAGTTAAAAACATTTCTGCCTCGTGGCTTTGGGTCTCTGAAATCGGTAAAGCGGGTAATAACGCCTGTACTTTCGTAAACAAAAGGAAGTGGGTCGTTTTGTAAGTATTTTAGTTTTGCATTGGCATAATCTTTCGATTGTTCTTCCACAACGGTAAGCCTGTGTCCTTCTTCTTCACGTTTCGCCTCTATAATTCCAACAGGTTTTCTGTCAAAAAACAGAACATAGTCTGCCGGGCCAACATCTGTTTGGTATTCTCTAACCGCTATTCCTTTGCTTGCCGATAAATCAACCTTATTTTTGGATTGTACAATCCACCCGGAACTTGTCAGCATTTTATCAATGCGGTCTCTTGCGATTTGTTCAGGATTTTGGTTGATATTATCTGTCATATAATTTTTAAATCCTATTCATTCTTTCAATCTTGCAAGATACAAATTCTGTTTCTGCCTCCCGTGCGGGTTGGCAAAAATTACTCACGAAATGTTTATTTTTTAAATGTGTTCGTGAGCTCTCTTCGGTCGGTTTGGCCCTTTTGCAAGCTGAAGCATCGGCCTGTGTGTTGGAGCTTGCAAATGTGCCAAATGTGGGCTGGCCAATCATCCTATTGTATTTTGGCAGCAAAATTTTCATTATCGTAGTTCGTTTTTTCGGATTCCGACTAACGGTAAAAATAGTCTATTGATTTTAATTTAATTGTACTTGCTAATCCATGTAACCGTTCGCTTCGAAACTCATCTGTTTCTCGAGACGGTAGTGGGATTGCGTTGCGTACAACGTACAGCCCTATGCAAAGTGCGGGATTTACTGAGACGCGTTCTTGTCTACCGATACAAAACCTGGCTAAAGCCTCAAAACTCAGATACCAAGCCGAACACCCGTATTTTGAATATAGCCTGTTGGCAACTGGGTGATTTCTCTTATCTAAACA
>CAZKIR010000087.1:1913-11877 GCA_964552835.1 uncultured Bacteroidales bacterium | reverse complement strand
GAAAACTCGAAGAAAGGCTTATAGTCTATCCCCCCTATCAAGGGAAAATTGTCTACACGGTATTCCAGGCCCAGGTAGGCATCGAATCCTAGCACGGGGCTGATTTTTCGGTTTGGATAGGTTGAATGCCAGGTTAAAAAACGAAACTCGTCGGTGTACACGAACCCAACATGCCCGCCATACCCTTTCACGAAATAAATGTCGTCGCTAACCTCGATAAATGAAAGGTCATGGTATTGTCGTATGGCCGTTAGCTGGATGCCCCCTTCCCGGAAACTTAACAAGGCTTCCATGGCTTTCTCGGGGTTCATGAATTTCTTGTAGGTGACGCCGGCTGACACCCCGCCCCGAAGGCCTGCTGCCTTGTAATATTCCTGGGAAAAAACCTGGGAAACAAGCGCGATAAAAAAAATGGTTATAATTTGTTTCTTGTAGTACATGATAACAGTTTATTTGTTGTAATCCCTAACATTTCCGCTCCCGGTTATCTCTGATCGCTAGCGGGGCGTGCCCTTGTAAAAAATATCCCCAGAGCCGGATATAAAAGCATCCAGGAAATCGCTCACCCAGGTATAAATGTTTCCGCTTCCCATGATGGAGGCTTCGCATTCTTGCTGGGCCAAATCAAAGGCCTCTATTTTTCCTGAACCGGTAATTTTCAAGTCGGTTTGTTTCGCGGTACCTGCCAGTTCAATATCGCCCGATCCAGTCAGCTCGGTATCCAGGAAATCGGCCACTATATCCCCTTCGATATCTCCCGAGCCGGTGTGCTCGATAAAAACTTTACTGGCCGTGGTTTCAAAATAAATAGTGCCCGATCCGGTCATTTTAACATTGAAATCATCTGCCGCGAAATAGTCTGCCTCGATATTCCCCGAGCCAGTATTTTTAATCTCTTCTAAAGAAGGCGTGGAAATAAAGATTTTCATGGGCCTGTAATTTCGTAAACAGATATGTTGTTCTGTTTCGATGACCAGGCGATCCCCTGAAACATAACTTTCGATAAAGCCAATCAGGTTGCCCTCGGCCTCGATCTTGAAACTGTACAGGCTATCTTTTTGAATGTACACGTCAAATGGACCGGTAGAGTATATTTCTTTAAAATCCGCATGTGCCCTTGTTTCTGATTCCACGGTGCCATTTCCGGTAATGCAATCGTAAAAAATCCCTTCACATGAAGTGAGAAACAGGATAATTATTCCTGCTAAAGTGGTTTGGATAATTTGTATGCTTTTCATTTTCTCTTTTTTTTAACTTCTTAAATTTAACTGTAAAGACAACCTAAATTGGTCTTGGGTTGCATCTTTTAAATTATTTTTTTACCTGTGATAAATGCTCACGTTTCCCCGTGTGGCATTTATTTTTACTTTCGAATCGGGTTCGCCCTTGCCTATTTTGCCAAAACTTATATATTTTTTTTCCTCTTCGCTAATAACTTTCTTTTGCATGTCGGCAATTTCTTCGGGGTACCGTACGAAGGAGTCTTTGTGCGAGATATCCAGGTGATAGGAAGCCCCCTTTTCAAAATACAGGTTCAAATCAGTATACTCGGCATTTAAATCAATGAAAGAAAAAGAGGGATGTATGGATTCCATGTTTATATTTCCATATTTCAAATTAAAATTAGCTTTCGTGTCAATATTATATATCCAGATGTCTGAAAAATAGCTTTTGCCAAATAGCTGGTTGATTTCTGAAATATAAAATTTATCTTTCTTGGATGAGAGTTTCATGGTGTTTACTTTGTCCACGTGGATCCTGGAAATTTTGCTGTCGAAGGTGAGCTGATCAGCTGTTTCTACCCGGAACTCGGAATACGAGAGGAAGATTTTTCCATTGTTCAGGGAGTGCACTTCCCCGTCGCCCATGCTAATTTGTATATCGCTCGATCCTTTCAGCTCGTTTGCTTTTAAATCGCCGTTTGATAAGTTTATTTTCACGTCGCCCTGGTAGTTGTCCAGGTAGATATCCCCAAACTTGTTGTTGATTTTCAGGTTCAAGTGGCCAGGGACATGGACGGTGTAATTTATTTCTACCTGGTTTTCGGACGAGATAATGTCGCTGGCCAGGTTTAGTAAATCAGCTAAAAAGCTATTATAGCTTGATCCGAACTCGGTTTTGGCGGTCACGTAATACTTTGTCCCGGTAAAGTCAAAATTCACGTTGTCGCGTATATCTGTTAACCTTGATTCCTTGGAAGATTTCACGACGAGGTCGATAAAAAATTTAACAGAATCCCTGTTCCAGGTAATCACGTGTATTTTCCCGTACTTGTTATATATTTCTACCGTGGTAGCCGGGTTCACGGGAAAAATTTTTTCAATGGTGCCCCGCTTGGTGTAAACTTGGCCCCACGCCGAACTGAACAGGAAAGAAAAAAGTAGGCTAATAATTATTCTATAGCTCATAATGTATCCTTTTGTTGTCATTTTGTTTTCGTGTTTCTTTTAGCTCCAGCAGGATATCTTCTAATATTTCAAGCTTGAGCCTGTAATTCTGGATCATGGCCTCGATTACCTCCTGGTTGGCTATGTTATCGTTCAAGTCGCTTTTTAATGATTGATAGAGGCTGTCCAGTTCTGAGAATTCTTCATCAAGTTCGTTTTTTACATCCGGGTGGTCGGCCAGGTAAATTTTCATTTCTTGCATTTTGCTCTTTACCATCGAGGTATAATAAGCCTCGGCCTCGGCCAGCTCGGGTATTTTATGGGTATTTATTTTTTGCGCCCCGGTCAACGTGCTGTCGTTCCTGTGTATTACTTCGGATAACAAGAATGCCGTACCAAATAAAAACAATATAATCGCTGCCCTTGAAATCACTTGTTTCCATTGGAGCCTGAATTTTTTTTCCTGCCCCATGTTTCTCTCGATCCTGGCCCAAAGGTCCGGGCCGGGTTCGCCCGTGTCAAACTCCTGCCGGTTGTTTAACACGAATTGTTCTAATTTATCTTTCATGATTGCATCGATTTAACTAAGTTCTTAATTTTTTGTTTTGCCCGCATGTACTGGGATTTCGATGTTGATTCCGAAATATCCATGATTTGGGCGATTTCACCGTGATCATATCCTTCCAGCAAGTAAAGCGAAAAGATGATCCGGTACCCCTCCGGGAGGCATTCTATCGCTTTTTGGATCTGTTTCACGTTCATTTTTATTTCCTCGTAGTCCACTTCATCATTAGTTTCTCCTGGCCCTACCTCTTGCATGTTATCAAGGAGCAAGAGGTCTGCTTTTTTTCTTTTTATCTCGTTGATGCACTTGTTGATAACAATTCTTTTTAACCAAGCCCCGAAAGCCGATTCATACCGAAAGGAATCCAATTTCATGAATGCCTCGGTAAATGCTTCCTGCAACCTGTCTTCTGCTTCCTCTGCGCTATTGGTCATGCGCAAGCAAATGTTAAACATGGCCTTGGAATACAGTTGGTATAGCTTGTACTGTGCTTTCCTATCCCCCCGTTTACATTTTTCAATTATGGGCCTGTTTATTTCTTTATACTTGCTCGTCAATTTTCCAGGTTTTTCATGGTTAAAGACAAAAGGATTTTGCCGGGGTTGCACCCCGGGTTAAAACAAATGATGTTTTTTATATTGGATGAATTTTTTCTTGAAATGTTACATGGCCTGGGCATGATTTATGTCATGCTTTTCACGTGTTGATTTTTTTTCTAAAAATAGAAAACAATAATTAAAGTTCACGGTATAAAATAATATGATTAATATTTTAGCTATGCCGGGTTATTCCCTATAATTTATATTTTTGCAAATTCACCTGGTTATAAAAAAGGGATCATCAGAAGAATATGGATATAGGACTTTTTTTAAAAGGCATTGCAATTGGTATTGGGGCTTCTGCCCCCCTTGGGCCAATTGGGGTTATTTGCATCCAGCGCACCTTGAACAAGGGCCGTTTATCGGGTTTCGTGTCAGGGCTTGGGGCTGCTCTTGCTGATTCCTTTTACGCTATCATCGCCGGGCTGGGCCTTTCCATTATCGTGAATTTTATCAAAGAGCAACAAATCTATTTTGAAATCGTTGGGGTGGCCTTGCTCTTTTTTATTGGTTTGCGGATTTTTTATGCCAATCCTGCCAAGCAGCTTCGCAGGCAAAAGCAAAAAGGCAGTAATCTTTTTAGTGATTTTTTTTCCATCCTGGCCCTTACGATTTCCAATCCCATGGCTGTTTTCTTGTTTTTGGCCTTGTTTGCCGGCCTGGGGCTCGTGGATGAACAAGGGGGAATGTTTTCTACCTTGCAAATCGTGATTGGCGTGTTTTCTGGGGCGGCAGCCTGGTGGTTTACCTTGAGCACCCTTGTCAATTTATTTCGTGAAAAATTCCGCCTTCGCAGGCTCTGGTGGATTAACAAGATTGCCGGGCTGGCTATTTTCTTGTTTGGTGTTTTCGCCATTATCGGCATGTTATTTGTAAAGTGAGCAACTTACCTTATCATCAAAATACTATCATGAATAACAATTATCAACGATAATTTCTTATTATTGCAAAAAAGATAACTCCCAAAAAATGGATACGATGAAATTGGTCGAACCAAAAGATATCATGAAAGCCGCGAACCTAAATGGTTTTGGCAAGGGCAGCGCGGCCCGCGTCCTGATGTCCATCCTCCGGTTAAACAAGATAAATAAAATCTATTCCAGGTTGTCTGATAAATCAGCCATCGAGTTTATTGATTCCATCATCGACGAGCTCGAGATTAAATATGATATCAGCGACGAGGAATTAAAGCGCATTCCCCGGGAAGGGGCATTTATAACGGTTTCAAACCATCCCTTTGGTGGGGTGGATGGCCTGCTGTTGGTAAAGGTACTGTCTTTTGCCCGGCCCGACTACAAGGTGATGGCCAATTTCTTGCTTGAGCGCATACAGCCGGTGAAAGATTATATTTTGCCCGTGAACCCGTTTGAAACCCACAAGGACGCGAAATCCAGCCTGGCAGGCATAAAGGAAGCTTTCAGCCAGTTGGAGCAGGGGAACCCCTTGGGCTTGTTCCCGGCGGGCGAAGTTTCTACTTTTAACTCCGACACTTCAAACGTATCAGACCGGCAGTGGCAAAATTCTATCCTTAAATTTATAAAAAAAACAAGGGTACCGGTAGTGCCTATTTATTTTCAAGGCACCAATAGCCGTTTGTTCCATTTGCTGGGGATGTTCCATCCTCTCTTACGTACGGTAAGGCTTCCGTCCGAGCTTTTTAACAAGAAAAATAAGCTAATCCGAATTCGTATAGGAAACCCGATACCGGTGAAGGATCAAGATATGTTTACCGATATTTCCCGGTACGGGCGTTTTCTGCGGGCCAAAACGTATAGCCTGGGCACGGCCGTCGAGGTTAAGAAATTTTTCATGGCGGGCTTGCGCAAAGCCCGGAAACAAGAAAAACTAATTGAGCCGGTACCTAAAGAAAGTATTCAGGATGAGGTTGATAAGCTTTCTGAATACCTGCTGTTCACGAGCAAGTCATATCATATCTATTGTGCCCCTGCCATGCAAATGCCCAACATTATTAACGAGATCGGGCGGTTACGGGAGATTACCTTCCGGGACGTGGGCGAGGGCACCAACCGCAAGATTGACCTGGACGAGTTTGACTTGTACTATCACCAGTTGTTTATCTGGGACGAGGAAAACAAGCAAATCGTTGGCGCGTACCGGGCCGGTAAAGGCAAAGAAATCATTGACCAATACGGGATAAAAGGCTTCTATCTCCAATCCTTGTTCAAGATTAGTTCAAAATTTATCCCCATCCTGGACGAGTCCATCGAGCTGGGACGTTCCTTCGTGATAAAAGAATACCAGCGCCGGCCCTTGCCACTGTTCCTGCTATGGAAAGGTATATTGTATTTCTTGATAAAAAACCCCGAGTATCGTTACTTGATTGGCCCGGTAAGTATTAGCGGGCAATTTTCTACTTTTTCTAAATCTATGATTATCGAGTTCTTGAAAAAGCACCATTTTAACCACGAGTTTGCCAAATATATAAAGCCCCGGAAAAATTTCAAGGTGCAAACCACCAACGTGGACACCGATATCTTGTTCGAGAACACACAAGACGATATTGGCAAGCTGGACAAGTTTATCCGGGAAGTGGAACCTTCAAATTTCCGGGTGCCGGTTTTGCTGAAAAAATACCTGCAACAAAACGGGAAAATAATTGGCTTTAACATTGACCCGAAGTTTAACGATGCCCTGGATGGTTTGCTGATTTTGGATTTATTTGACGTGCCCATGGAGACCATTACCTCCTTATCAAAAGAAATTAACGATGAATCTTTGCTCGACCGGTTTTTTTATCACGACTTCAATTACCTTAACAGTATACCGCAGTTGTAGGGTTATAGTGTTGAGTGATGAGTGATGCCCCCCTTCAGTAAACCTAGGGGGGATAAAAGTGTTAGGTGTTACATGGAATACATCCTCAAACCTACGTTTCGTCCCTTATTAACCATTAACCATTAACCATTAAAAATAAGGTATTTGTTTATGAGACATGCATTTGGGCATAGGTTTGATAGGGGGCTTCAAGGGGCGAGGTAATACAAAATAACCGGAGGTCCTTGATGGCCTCAATTTCCAACTGGTCTTGTTGCTTTACCAGGAAAAAATCGTTTTGCCGGGCCACTTGTTCCCCGGTTTGCAATTCCCCTTCGAGAAGAAAAACAGAAAGTGCCTGTTTTTGGTCAACATCAAGCGAATGTTTGCCAGTTGAAAGTGATATTTCCTGGATTTGAATACCTGGAGTATGCATTTCGAGGGGGGCATTTTTGCCCTTGTACACTTTGGTGCTTTTTCTATTTTCAATGATAATGGGAAATTGATCCGAGGGGTAATCATTGTACCCTGGTTCCTGGTTCACGGACTTTGAAAGGTTTGGGTCAAACCAAATTTGAAACATGGAGGCGCCCTTGTACATTTTCTCGGCATGGCTGATACCACTTCCCGAGCGTATTATTTGAACATCCCCGGCCATAAGTCGTTTCCATCGGTTCAGCTTGCTGTCAAAATGTTCTATCTCGCCGCTCAAGACAAAGGAAAGTATCTCGAAACCCTTGTGGGGGTGTTCCTTGATGAGGCTGTCAGATTCGGCCCAGGCATGTGCCCAGTAAAACAAGGAAGAATAAGGTTTTAATTTTCCACCATCCTGGGGAAAGCCAATAGGTTTTTTTTCAAGGATTTCACCGTCGTTGAACTTGCCGTTGGCCTGCACTGGCCGGGGATAAACTTCAATTGCCATGTTTGTTTGGGTTTTATCTCTTAAAGACAATTGGGACCTGGTTTTGTTCGGGATGACAAAAAAATACCATCTTCACGACTATATTACATCGAATAATAGAGAAAACCAATATTTTTTTTCACAAAATAGTATGAAGGGCCTTACCGGTATTGTTTTATTTTTCGTCAAAGGCTTTGGCTTCCTCCCATATGCGGTTCATTT
The DNA here is from genome assembly GCA_964552835.1 of uncultured Bacteroidales bacterium. Taxonomy (GTDB): domain Bacteria; phylum Bacteroidota; class Bacteroidia; order Bacteroidales; family CAYFUP01; genus CAZKIR01. The sequence continues at coordinate 4,428 of CAZKIR010000087.1, read as the reverse complement.
CGTCCAGGGTCATGTCGTGTAATGATCTTCCCTTGCCCAGGGTCTGATTTTCAAGGTAATTAAATCGTTTAATAAATTTTTTATTGGTTTTTTCCAGCGCGTTTTCTGGTTCTACCCCGTAAAGCCTGGCCGCGTTGATAATAGAAAACAACAAGTCCCCGAATTCTTTCTCGATGGTTTCGGGGTCTTCGATTTTTACCTCGGCTTTTAGTTCTTCCAGTTCCTCGTGTATCTTGTCCCAAATTTGTTCTTTCTGGTCCCAGTCAAAGCCCACGCCCCTTACTTTTTCCTGTATGCGGTTGGCTTTTACCAGTGCCGGGAGGCTTCGGGGCACGCCAGCCAAGGTTTTTTTCTTGCCTTTCTTGCTTTTCAGTTCTTCCCAGTTGGCTTTCACTTCTTCCGAATCTTTTACCCGGGTTTCGGCAAAAACGTGCGGGTGCCGGTAAACCAGTTTTTGGTTAATGGCTTTCAATACATCTTGTATGGTAAATTCATTTTTTTCCTCCCCGATCTTCGCGTAAAATACCATGTGCAACAGCAAGTCACCTAACTCTTCCTTGACACCTTGCATGTCCTTTTCTATAATGGCATCGGCCAGCTCGTAGGTTTCTTCAATGGTCAATTTGCGCAGGGTTTCCATGGTTTGTTCCTTGTCCCATGGGCATTTTTCACGTAGCTCGTTCATGATTTCCATTAAACGGCCAAACTCGTTTATCGCGTCTCTCATTTTTTTCAGGATATTTTATTTGAGTTAATAACTTTTTTATTCTTTAAATTTTACCATGATGCCCGAACCTGTTACCAGGTTTAACAATTCGGCCACGTTGCCCTTGTTGATGGCGATTTCAAGCAGGCCCAGCGAGTTAAAAATAGCCAGTAGTTCGCCTGGGGTAGTTTCCCGGTAAGTTTTATTAATTTTGCTGACCCGGTAATGATGGCTTTGCACGAAAATATCAAAGGCCTTTCCGTGCCCTATCCTCGAAAAAAGCTCACGGGAGATATTGGTTATGGCATTTTGGTACGAATCAATATAAATCACGCTGCCATTTATCACCATATTGTCGATAGCAGCACGAAAGGGCGTTTGTTGCTGGTATTCTTTGGTTTGGGAGGCAATTTTATTCAAGTCTTTGCCCTGGGCCAGGTGGGCGGTTATTTCCACGAAGGTTGTCAACTCGGGAAACGTGCCACCTTTTTGGCTTATTTTTTCATCCAGGGCATAAACCCTGTCTGGTTCCCTGTGCAGCATCATGCCAAAAATGCCGTTATCGCCCCCCACGAAATATTGTCCGTCCAACTCCGCGACCAATTGTTTTTGCCCGGCCTGAAATTCACTGTTGATGCAAATCAAGTGAATGGTGCCGGGGGGGTAATGGGGATAGGCATTTCGTAAGATGAATGCCCCCTTGCTCAGGTTAAAACTTGGCAACCCGTGGGCTATATCTATTAGTTGGATGTTTTGGCACGCGCCCAAGAGCTTGCCTTTCAGGGCAGCCAAATAAAAATCGTTCGGTTTCCAGTCTGATAGCAGCGTGACAATTGCCATTATTCTGTAAATTTGTGGCCAGGGTTTAACCTGAAAAAAATCATAAATTGAATGAAAAATATCCTTATTTTGTAAAATAGAATTTCAAAAGTAACCAATATTCTATAAAATGTATGATTGAAAAAACAATATATTTAGAAGATGTTGACCCCTTGGCATTTTGGGGCATAAATAATATAAATTTCAAAATTATCAAATCGCGTTTTCCCAGGTTAAAAATTGTTGCCAGGGGCGATAAAATTATGGTAAGCGGGGAAAAAGCAGGGTTGGAAGATTTTGAAAGTAAGATGGAACTGGTTTTGGCATTTGTTCAAAAATATAATAAACTCTCGGAAGACGATTTGCACCAGATCTTGCGTGAAGAAACCCGGGTAGCCAGCGTGGAACAACCTCCTGATAAGGAAAACGTGATCTTGTACGGCACTAGCGGGAAACCCGTGCAAGCCCGCACCCCAAACCAGCAAAAACTCGTGCAGCGGGCATCAAAAGATGATTTGTTGTTTGCCGTTGGCCCGGCGGGTTCGGGCAAAACATACACGGCCATGGCCCTGGCGGTGAGAGCCTTGAAATACCGGGAGGTAAAACGATTGATCCTGACTCGGCCGGCGGTTGAAGCCGGTGAACATTTGGGGTTTTTGCCGGGGGACTTAAAAGACAAGCTGGATCCTTACCTGCAGCCCCTTTATGATGCCTTGCATGATATGATCCCGGCTAAAAAACTGGCCGAGTTCATGGTTGAAGGGACGGTGCAAATTGCCCCCCTTGCCTACATGCGTGGGCGTACCCTCAGCAATGCTTTCGTGATACTGGACGAGGCCCAGAATACCACGGTAAACCAGTTAAAAATGTTCTTGACGCGGATGGGAAAATCTTCCAAGTTTATCGTGACCGGGGACATTACCCAGATCGATTTACCGAACAAGAAACAATCTGGTTTGTTAAAAAGCCTGGATATATTGAAAAATATTT
>CAZKIR010000087.1:0-1903 GCA_964552835.1 uncultured Bacteroidales bacterium | reverse complement strand
AACCTGGTGAAAGATATCGTGCACGCGTATGAAAAATTTAGCGAGAAAAATTTTAATCAATAAATAATATATTAAATCATGGCACAAGCAATTGTAAAAACAAATTTTCAATTTCCCGGTCAAAAAAACCTGTATGTAGGGAAAGTTCGTGATGTCTATAACATACAAGACGAGTACCTGGTAATGTTAGTGAGCGACCGGATTTCGGCATTTGACGTGGTATTGTCCCGTGGCATACCATACAAGGGCCAGGTGTTGAACCAGATTGCTACCAAGTTTCTTGATGCTACTGCCGACATCGTTCCAAACTGGAAAATTGATTCGCCTGATCCCATGGTTACCGTGGGGTATTTGGCCGAACCTTTTAAGGTGGAGATGGTCGTGCGCGGCTACCTTACCGGCCATGCCTGGCGGGAATACCGTGATGGGAAGAGAAGCTTGTCGGGCGTGCCCATGCCCGGGGGAATGAAAGAAAATGAAAAATTTCCCGAACCCATTATCACGCCTACTACCAAGGCTGAAACAGGGCATGATGAAGATATTTCCAGGGAAGAAATCCTGCAACAAGGCCTCGTGAGCGAGGACGATTACCTGCAACTGGAAAAATACAGCCTGGCTTTGTTCGAGAGAGGGACACGAATGGCTGCCGACAAAGGCTTGATACTCGTGGACACCAAGTACGAGTTTGGCAAGAAAGACGGGAAAATTTATTTAATTGATGAAATCCATACGCCCGACTCCTCACGATATTTTTATGCTGATGAATATCAAGAGAGATTAGAAAAAGGTGAAAAACAAAAACAATTGTCCAAGGAGTTCGTGCGCGAATGGTTGATAGAGAACGGCTTTCAAGGCCAGGAAGGCCAACAGGTGCCCGGGATGACAGACGAATTCGTGAACCAGGTAAGCGAACGTTATATCGAGTTGTTCGAGAACATTACCGGCGAGGCTTTTCAAAAACAAGGCAGCGACCAGGTGGAAAAACGTATTGAAAAAAACGTGATGGATTTTTTGCAAAAGAAATGAACGGGGCGCTAAATCAATAAATGGCCACCGGGAGAAATTTTCCCGGTGGTTTTTTTGCACTTGTTTAAAAATAAAGATGCTTGTAAGACCATGCTCATGTTTTTTTTTAAATGTATTTATCAAATTAGGCTAAAACCCTTACGGATTTTTGTTTATTCCTTTCTTTGTTGCAATTTTATCAAATGATAATAAAAAAATATGTTTAAATTAATTTGATAAGTGGATTATTTTTACCAATTTTAATCCCCGTTTTTCAATAATAATAACCATGTATAAAATAGTTCAAATATTTATTGCTTGTGCCCTGTTTTCATGTCCTGCCATGCCTGCTTTGGCTGAAAATATTGAGATGCCGGTAGCACGCGAGGGGATGCTGGATCTTTCTGATTACAATTTTCAAGAAAAAGGAAATATAAAATTGAACGGGGAATGGGAGTTTTACTGGCGGGAATTAATCCAGCCCGGCGAATTTGAACAGGAAAAATACCAGGAAAAGGTACTTTTCATGAACATCCCCGCCTCATGGTCAAAGGCAAAAACCGATAGCGTGAACCTCCCGGCACAAGGTTTCGGTACCTATCGTCTCCGGATCATGTTGCCGGCAACAGAAGAAATTTACGCTTTGAAAATCCATCAAATTTTCACCAATTATCGGGTGTGGGCCAACGGGGAACCCTTGTTGGAAATGGGCCAAGTAGGCATGAAAAAAGGAAGTAGCCAGCCAAAATTCCGTTCCCGTGAAATCCCTGTTCACCTGCCTGCCTCTGAGAACATGAAAGAACTTGAACTGGTTATCCAGGCGTCCAATTTCCGCCATACCAAGGCAGGCATCAATGACCCGCTGTTTTTTGGAAAACATGGGGAGATCCTTCAGCAA
>CAZKIR010000086.1:7484-11935 GCA_964552835.1 uncultured Bacteroidales bacterium | reverse complement strand
AATAATTCGCTTGATTTCTTCCTTATCGGCACCTTCGGGGTCAATCCAAGGCTCTGTACCCATATGAAAAACACCGGGTAAATTATCGGTGCAGAATCCGGCATGTGAACAAATTCCGCGATTGTCGTGTATGGTAATTGACTTTCCTTTGTATGTATTTTTTTTGTCTGGCACACGTTCATCGGATTTTTTATCGTTAAATCCGATTGAAACATGCGTACCGTCGCAAAAAGGTTTGTTTTTGGAAGCACCACAGCGGCATAAAGCCATTGTCGATTTGGTTTCGATACTTTCGCTTCTTGAATTGGTGAACTTTTCAAGATTTTTAACCTGTAAAGGCCCGTTTTTAAAGGGCTTTATTGTTATTTTTTTTTTCATTTTAAATACATTTTAACTCTATTGTAAAACTTAAACGTGTTTAATATCCGTAAATTCTGCAACCACCGAATTATCAGTAACTACATCATCCACGGTTAATTTATGAATATCGTTTACGCCGTTTGTACGAGCGAAAACTTTGAGTTCGTTGTTAGTTGCTGTATAAAAGTTTACGAAACCCTTTACTCCTTTTTCGGTATCGAGAAGTTCTCGCAATTGTTCATTTTGCGTAGCAATACCTGCCGGACAAGTCCCTGTATGACAAACCCTTGCCTGTATGCAGCCGATAGAAATAAGCGAGGCCGTAGCAAGTGCAACCGCATCGGCACCAAGTGCAATGGCTTTTGCAATGTCGGCACTTGTGCGAAATCCACCTGTAATACAAAGCGTTACATCGCTTTTAGCTTTGTCAAGATATTTTCGGGCACGTCGAATGGCAAAGACAGGCGGAATTCCCACATTGTCTTTCAAAAACTTTGGCGACGAGCCTGTTGCGCCACCGCGACAGTCGATGGTAATAAAATCGGGATTGGTTTTGAGCGCAAATTCAATATCTTCCTCAATGTGTCCCGATGCGAATTTAATTCCAACGGGTTTTCCGTCGGTGATTTCGCGAATATGCGCTACTTTTTGTTTCAAGTCGTCCAAATCTTCTAAGCCTGAAAGTCTGCCCGGTGAAATACTGTCTTCGCCGTTTTTTAGACCTCTGATTTTGGCGATTTCATCTGTAACTTTGTGACCGGGCAGGTGGCCGCCTAATCCAGGTTTTACGCCTTGACCAATTTTTATTTCAACGGCTTCGGCTTGTTTTATCGATTCGTCTTTGTGCGAAAAAGAAGCCGTTCCGAGTTCGTAAATAAATTTTTGGGCTGCATTGCGTTCATCGGGCAGCAAACCGCCTTCGCCCGAACAGGTGGCTGTTCCGACCAGAGTTGAGCCTTTTGCCAATGCAATTTTAGATTCGCGAGAAAGCGCACCAAAAGACATGTGCGAAACGTAAAACGGCATATTTAGTTCTAATGATTGTTTGGCCGACTTGCCGATTATGGTTTTGGTATTTACCGCAATATCTTCGTTCAAAGGCATTTTGTGCAATTGTGCACCTTTAAAAACCAATGTGTCGAGTGTCGGAAATTCCCGCAAAGTGGACATGGCAGAATTTTCGCTTTTCCCGGTTTGTGCCAGTTTTTGTATTTCAGCTACTTTTTCGTTTTTATTCAGCCCGATATGCTGCGCCTTTCCTTCGTATCTAAATTTTGTGTACCAATGTTGCCCGTCGCAAAAAGGTTTGTTTTTAGAATTTCCGCAACGGCAAAGGGCGTAATGTTCATTGCTTTCGGGTTTGTCATCATCGTGCAATTCAATACTTCCGGTAACAAAATAAGGGCCGTCTTCTGTAAGTTTAATATCGGGCATTTCAGAAAACTTATCATACTTCACGCCGTCAATGGAATAACTGAGTGCACCGGAAGGGCATTTTTTTATGGTTTCAATGATTTTTTCTATGGTTTCGGCATTGGGGTCAATCCAGGGTTCTACTCCCATACGAAAAACTTTTGGTAAGCCATCGGTGCAAAATCCGGCATGTGAGCAAATTCCTCTATCGTCGTGAATGGTAAGTTCTTTTCCAATGTAGTTATCTACTTTTCGGGGCTGCCTGCCGGCCTGTTTTTTATCGCTCCAATCTATTTTACCATGGGTTCCATCGCAAAAAGGTTTACTTTTAGATTTTCCACAACGACAAAGTGCAGTTGTCTGATTTTTAAGAGAAAAAATATTTCCATTAGCTTCAGTTATTCTCTTTAGGTTATTAACTACTAACGGACCGTTTATTGCAGTTTTAATCTTTATTTTGACCATAAAACAATGAATATATAAATAATAAGATTAAGAGAAAAAGTATTTTATAATGAGTGATTAAAAATATTATGAAAAAATTTCCTGTCCAATTTATACCTGTTTTAATTATAATGCTTGATGCCAAACCACCTGGTGACGGTTAAGCCATGCAGCATCTTTATTTACCTGCCCATCAATTTCAATATAATCAGAAAATATATTATGGCAGGTTTTCAATAACTTCTTTTACCGTTGACCTTTTCTTGTAATCCGGGTTGAACTGGCGCCAGACAATTTCCCCGGTCTTATCAATAATATAGGTTGCCGGTATTGGCAGGCGCTGCGAATCATCCGAATGGGTTTCTTTTAACTTGGCACCCAGGGCAGTATTATACACTATTAGCTCTGCTTTTTTTGGTGTAAAGATAACATCGTAGGCATCTGAAATTTTATATCCTTCGTCATACAACAGCCTGAAACGTGCTCCGGACTTTTCGGCCATTTTATTGAGGTATTCAGGCTTTTCGGGCGAGATGGCCACTACCTGTACCCCTCTTTTTGTAATTAACGAAAGGCTGTCTTGAATTTGTGCCAGGTGTTTGTTGCAAACCGGGCACCAAAACCCACGGTAAAAAATGATAACTACATGTCCTATTTTTAAGGCTTCTGTTAATTTAAATTCCGAGCTATCAGCATCAATTGCAGTAAAGTCTGGAGCTTTTACCCCAACCATTAAACCACTGGCTTCGTCTGCACTTCTTGTATCTTGCGAAAAGGATGGTTGTGCCATGGTTACACTGAGTAAAATGAGTGATAATTTCTTCATAATGTATGTTTTTAATATAATGGAATATTGATTATGAATTCAATGAACTATTTAATAAACTGAATCAGCCCCGATATAATAAGTATAACACCAATAATCCGGTTTATGTTTTTGGCCAGGAAATCGGATTTTGACATAATTGGTTTGCTGAATCTGGCATATAACCACAACACCCCCATTTTGCCAATCCATATTGATACAACAAATACAAGCACTAAACCGGGAGTTATTTCGGGCAGATAACTGGTTTTTAACCAGGTGATGGCTACAATCCAATAAAGAAGTACTTGCAGGCTCAGCAGGTTCAGTAAAACCCCCTTCATATACCCCGGCTTGTTATCGGTATGGTTTTGCTTACCGCCGGATTTCTTAAACAGAAAAAACATGCCAACAAAAAAGGGGATTAAACCAGCAATATATTTTACTGCGGGACTGTTTTCAATGGCTTTGGAAATAATGGTTCCGGCCAGCAAAGCCAGTATGCCGTAGAGTACCTCAATCCATGAGGCTCCATGGGCAACCTTCAACGCTGCTTGCCTGTTGTTGTGAAAAGCTGTATCAAGCACACTCAGATTGACCAGTCCGAAAGGTAGTGCCCCTATTATGGCGGTCAATATTGTTATTCCTGTTATCGCAATTACATTCATAGCTTTATGGAGTAATGGTTTGGGCAATCAGGTTGGATGAAGTGACATCATACCCGGTTATTTTAACAAAAGGGATAGAAGGCACCCAAAAACTACCCCCATCAATCTGCACAAAAATCCGGGCAACTTCTATCTCCTTATTTTCAATTGTTGTAAATACTTTGAATGCTCCGTTTACAGTTTTTCTCAATTCAAACGTCTGTTCGGCATAAGAAACAAACTGAAATTTCATATTTTCGGTTTGTTTGTTGTATTCCTGAACAATGCGAATTCCATACGCGTATTTGTTTTGAATCCAGGACAGGGATCCTGTTTCATTGTTCCTGGATTTTCTTACCCAATAGGCTTTTATGGGTACTTCTTTATCAGGAATACCAGATTTATCCAGATTAACCGTGTACCGGATTTCATCGGCATTGCGGCTGCGGTTAATTTTAAACAGATAATTTTCGTGTTTACTTTCAATGACGCCTCTTGGAGCAAATGATGAAAACACCAGAACCACGGCTAGTAACTTTATAATATGTTTTGTTTTATTCATGATACTGTTTTTTTTCCCACAAAGGCACAAAGCACACAAAGGATTTTGTTTTTATTCTTGCTTTAATTTTTTTTTCTTTGTGGTCTTGGTGGCTTAGTGGGATACTTTTTATCTCCCACAAAGGCACAAAGCGCACAAAGGATTTTGTTTTTATTCTTGCTTTAATTTTTTTTCTTTGTGGTCTTGGTGGCTTAGTGGGATACTTTTTATCTCCCACAAA
>CAZKIR010000086.1:0-7384 GCA_964552835.1 uncultured Bacteroidales bacterium | reverse complement strand
AGGATTTTGTTTTTATTCTTGCTTTAATTTTTTTTCTTTGTGGTCTTGGTGGCTTGGTGGGATACCTTTTTTATCTCCCACAAAGGCACAAAGCACACAAAGGATTTTGTTTACAACATCTACTCTTCTGCACCATACAATTCAATATCAGGATAGAAGGCAGCAAATGAGGACCAATATCCCACCATAAAAGAAATAGTTTTAAGCCGTTCTCCCTGTCTGGGGCCAGCTACGGCACGGCCAAAAACGTCCCAGGTATTACCCTCGTTATCAGTTAGAATTTCCGGAAGTTTGTTTTCAATTACCTGAAAACTCATGCTTGTACCATCTTCTGTTTCAGTGTGGAATGCAACCATCAGGTTGTCCTGTTGGCTTCCTGTAATAACTATTTCGTTTCCTGAAAAATTATTGATAATGATATTGTTGCTTTCTGTTAATTCATCAAACGTGAAAGCTCTTGCGTTTTCATCCTCTATAATGGCCAATACCCTTTCTTTGGCATGCAAACGGTTATCGGAATTGCTGACCGGGAAAATCAGGCTTTCATTCTCCCGGTAGGAGCCATAGGGATAGGCACCATACGAACGGCTATGCCCGGTATTTTTTGAAACAACTTTTGAAGCCGGGTACATTTCTTTCCAGGTTTCCCAAGAGGTTTCTACCAGGTTATACGTTTCTGCCTCCTGCCCTGACAAACTACCGTTTACACTTTTAAGCAATAGCTGCGACCAATTGCTGTTCGTTGACCGGTCGTAAGGAATGATATTGGAATTGTAAAGTAAGCCTGAGACACCATACGTAGTTTCATTGCCCTTAAGAATTCTGTTCCATCCGATTCCGGTTCCTGTTAACGGGCAATAAATGACAGATATTGAATGGTTTTCAGTTTTATCATTAATGATTTCGTGCCAGTCGAGTATAGGATGTGGATAAGCCCTTATATCTTCGCCATCTGCAAAGGCAAGCACTAAATCATCATCCCGGAGCCATGTAATTTCGTTTGCGGTAACCAATTCCGGTTCGGTTAACGCCGGAATGCCATCTTTACCCGGCCCGCCATCGCGTACTTCATTACTTGGAATCAGCCAACCATCACCTTTTTGGTTGCTATTGCTTCCATCCAATGTGCTGTCCTCAGTACATGAACCAAACAACACAATGTATAATAAACCAAATATACTTAATGCTTTCATAATAGTATCAATTTTGAAAAATTAAACCTGACTTTTTTCCTGTAGGTATAGTAGCCGAAAAGGCCGCTGAAAATTTATATCCCGTGGTTAGTTGTGTGCCTTCAATCTTCCTGTACAAAGGCCATTCAGAGGACAGGCGAAATGAAATACCATTCATGAATTGAATATTCACACCAGGAATGGCGCAAACCCACTGCCCACCCGAAGAGGGAAATACATTCCCATCAATATAATCGGAAGCCTGGTGCCGGTAACGCCCGAATAAAAACAGGCTAATTGGTATTCCGGCAACAATATTGTAATTGGCCCCTAAACTAAATTGAAATTCATTACCAAACCGATAGTTCTGAACATCATTGTAATTATTATTGGTGCCGGAATATCGGTAAGTAAGTACCGATGTTACCCCCAGATTTGGAATAAACAACCTATCTTTTTGCATAAAACTCCAGACCATCCCATCCCAGGAACCTGAGCCTGGCTGCATATCGGCTGCCAGGGTTAAACCTTGCGGGTTGGTGAAATCTGTTCTGCCGGTTGGTATTTTTGGGCCGGCTCCAAGTACCCACTGAAAGGGACTTGAGATTCCGGCTGCTGCAATTCTGTATTTTAGCAGCAATACCACATCTCCAAGTCCCTGCACTGCAATAAAATCTTCGTTGCCATCGTAACCGGTTATGGAACGTGTTTGCCGAATCACCGGTAAAACTACGGTTAGTGATAACCGTTGATTAATACCATAGTTAAGTTCCAGGATTCCTGATTGGGTGGTACGTGTCCTAGTATCATCTTCCAGTCGTTCGGTAATATGGACCAAATGGTTGAGCGCATTATAATCGTACGTGAACAAAAGCTCTAATGATTTTGATTCAGCTGCTCCCAATCCCAGACTTCCGCCAAGGGGTAAGCCGCCGGAACAACAGGTTTGAGCCTGCATTATGGGCACGGGTGCAATCAATAGTATCAGAATAAAGAGATGGGTTAGTAGATTATTCCCAAATACCTTATATTTTATATGCAATTCCTGAAGTTTCATATTTGTTAATTCTCCCTTGAAAACTTGCTGTTTTATCTCCCACTACCTGTCCCGAAAATCGGGAAAGGCACAAAGCGCACAAAGGGTTTTGTTTTTATTCTTGCTTTAAAATCTTTTCTTTGTGGTCTTGGTGACTTAGTGGGATATTTTTTCGTTTCCCACAAAGGCACAAAGCGCACAAAGGGTTTTTACCTATTCACTACTTGTTTTCCTACATCTATCAATTGTTCTGGTGTATGGTACCCCATAGTTTTCACCACCAGATTGCCGTTGCCATCAACAAAGAGCAGGGTTGGGTAACCTGTGATGTTGTACTGTTTGGCAAGTTCTACGCCAACGCCTTTTTCGGCATCTACTGCATAGTTGATAAAATTTGCATTAAAGAACTGACCTACATACGTATCGGGAAATGTTTTTGATTTAAGTACTTTACACGGCCCGCACCACGAAGCATACAGATCGAGAAAAACCAGTTTATTTTCCTTTTTTGCCTGTTCAAGAACCTGTTGCCAAGTACCCTGGTGGAAATCTATTCCCATATCGGTGCTGTTATCTGATGAATGTTGGGTCGCTCCCCAGAAAATCGCCATTATCAACATTCCTGCAATTTCTATATGTCTTCTCCGCTTCATAATTTAAAGTTATGGTTAATTGATTAATACTCAGCATTTACCGAAACTTCAACAGTTTCTGCTATATTGGTTGATGGCTTTCCTTTTATGAACTCGATCCCGTAATCGGCCAGGGTTACATTAAATTTGCTATATATTTTCACCTGGTCACCCTTAATCGTTACTGTCCCTTTTTCTTTTACCAAGTTTGTTTTTCCCTTAATGGTTAATTCTCCTTCGACAACTGCATTGTAGATGCCATTACGTGAAAAATTTATTTCCTCAAGGTTTGTGATTGTACCTTTTAATTTTGCCTTTGGATGTGTTTGGGTATCCAAAAACTTATCGCTATTAAAGTGCTTTTGCATCAGGGATTTATCAAATTCGAAACCCTGCATAGGCACTGAAAAGACCACTTCGCCGGTCGATTTGTTAATGGTACTTACCGAGGCTGTGTTATTGGCATCAATATCTTCGGCAGGGGTTGAGGAGAAAAATTTGATATGGCTTTTTGAGCTTACTAACTTCTCCGAATCCTGCGCATATCCTGCAACCGATATTAGAAAGGCTGCAACTACTGATAATAAAACTGACTTTTTCATTTTTATTGTTTTTTTAGTTATTATTTATGAATTACTTTATTAATACATCACTTTTTTCAATGATAACATGTTCATACATTTCAAGGTCTTCATCGTAAGAAGCTCCTGAACGGATAACACCTTTGACTGTAATAGTCTGACCAGTTAACAAACTTTCGGCATGCCGGTTCGTCTCGTGGGTAAAGGTGGCGCTAACTCCAGCCGCATCGCCTGTTTCTTTTAAAAGCACTACCTTATTTCCATCATAATCTTCTGATATTTTAGCGATGGTGCCTGTAACTTCCAGAATTTTTGAATCGCCATCAGCAGCCAGGTATTTTTTGTTGGCAGCATCCCTGTCAGCCAAATATTCCGCTACAATTTCAGAGCTTTTAAGGCTGTAATCAGCACTGGACGTTTGCACATCGCGGTGGGGCATATTAAACATATATAAACCAATTCCACCACCGATTAATAAACCTGCAATTCCTATAATTGCTACTATTTTTAAAACCTTTTTCTTTTTCATTTTTTTGAATTATTTAATTTTACTCTTTTAGTCGAAATATATTGCGAACCTGACATAAAAACATTTTTTTTCCCACAAAGACACAAAGTACACAAAGGATTTATTTGATTCTTTTTATTATCCATTCTTTCTTCGTGGGCTTAGTGGCTTGGTGGGCAACTTATTTTCTCCCACGAAGGCACAAAGTACACAAAGGATTTATTTGATTCTTTTTATTATCCATTCTTTCTTCGTGAGCTTGGTGTCTTTGCGGGAAAATTATTATCATCATCTGTTTATCTTTTTGGTTCTGTCTTTTCCAGGTTGAGAAAAAAACAAATAAGCTTAGGTTGCTTTCATTTCAATGCTTTGTCGAGATTAAATGCCGCACTGATCAGCGACAAGTGGGTGAATGCCTGGGGAAAATTGCCCAGCGTTTCACCCCGTGGACCAATTTCTTCGCCATAAAGCCCCAAGTGATTGGCATACGTGAGCATTTGCTCAAACATAAGGCGCGCCTGTTCGAGTTTTGTGTGATCGGCATAACCGGCTCGCGTAAGGGCTTCAACCATCCAGAAAGTGCAAATATTAAAAGTTCCTTCTTCGCCCCTGAGTCCATCATTATATTTTTGCACGTTATAACGGTAAACAAGGCTATCGGAAACAAGGCCGCCATCTTCCGGGCTTTTCATTGTTGCTTCAAGGGTTTTTAAAATACGTTTATCCGTGGGTGAAACAAAAAAAGTCAATGGCATCATTAAATTGGCGGCATCGAGGGTTTCACTACCGTACGATTGCACAAAGGTCTGTAACTGTTTATTCCAGCCTTTTTCCATAATCTCTTCGTAAATTTTATCGCGTTCCTCCATCCAAAATATTTTATCAGAAGGGAATGAACGTTTATCGGCTAACCGTATTCCCCTGTCAAGCGCCACCCAGCACATCAGTTTTGAATAAACAAAATGTTGCTGTCCGCCGCGGACCTCCCAGATGCCTTCATCCTTTTTTTGCCAGTTACGGGCCACCCAGTTGATAAGTCTGCGCAATTGTATCCAAAGATCATAGGAGATTGGGCTGCCATATTTATTGAAAAGATATACCGAATCCAGCAATTCACCGTAAATATCAAGCTGGAGTTGATTAAATGCCCCGTTACCAATACGAACCGGCGATGAACCTTTATAACCTTCCAAGTGATCGAGTTCTTTTTCATCGATATTATGCCTGCCATCAATGCCATACATAATTTGCATGGAACCATCGGGGCGGAGTTCATGACAGCGGTCGTCAATCCATTGCATAAATTTTTCAGCTTCATCGGTAAACCCGATGCGCATTAAACCATACACCGTGAAAGCGGCGTCGCGTATCCAGGTGTAGCGATAATCCCAGTTCCGTTCGCCTCCAATTCCCTCGGGCAGGCTACAGGTTGGGGCGGCCACAATAGCTCCCGTGGGTTCATAAGTAAGCAACTTCAGCGTAAGCGCCGAGCGGATAACTGTTTCGCGCCACCGACCTTTGTAGGTGCATTTTTTAACCCACCGGTTCCAGTACTCAATAGTGTTAACGAGGCCTTCGTACGCCACTGTGTCATGATAACATTGAGCACACCCGTTGTGGTCTTCCAGTTCTTTTATCACAAAATTCGCTGTGTCGCCCTGTTTCAATTCTAGTTCGGCAAATGCACCGGTACCATTGGTCTTTAAAGGTATGGAAGTTGCCAGTCCAATGGCCAGCGATTTGGAATAAAACCCGGCGCCGTGGCTGTTTAAAACTACTTCGTGTTCATCCTGAGCGTAATTAAAAGCAGGTTTGCATTCAATTTTCAACTTCATTGTTCCTCTGACGGCTTTCACCCAACGGACGAGCCGGTTTTCGCGGTCTCCAATTCGTGTATCGCCCACCGGCATGTAATCTACCACTTCGCAAACGCCATCGCTGCATAAAAATCGGGTAATCAGTACATTGGTTTCGGGCCAGTAAAACTGCTTCCGGCTTACATCTTCGTTGACCGGTGTAATTTGAAAATGTCCGCCCCTGTTTTCATCGAGCAGGCGGCCAAAAATACTTGGCGAATCGAAATGTGGGTAACACATCCAGTCGATAGAGCCATTTACCCCAATATGCGCCGTGGTCTGCATGTTGCCGATAATTCCGTAATCTTCTATATTGTTATACTTCATAGAAAATATTTTTTGATTCTGTTTTTACTTCCCCGGGAGCATATTTTCGAATTATTAACTGATTTGCTTTATCGTAGGTGAAATATTTTATCCCCCAGTTAACGGCTACGGCCATTTTATTTTTAAAACCGGTGAGCGAAATAAGGTGAATAACCGACCATATTAACCAACCAAACCTGCCGTTAAAGAATATTGATTTAATATCGGCCACAGCATCCTTTTTACCGATTATGGCCATGGAGCCTTTGTCGTTGTATTGGAAGTTTTTTTTAAACTGTCCGTTTTTCACCATTGCAAGAATGTTTGCGCCCAGCGCCCTGGCCTGTTGAATAGCAACCTGGGCTACCATTGGATGGCCATTTGGATGTTTTTCGGTAACCATAAAAGCAATATCCCCAATGGCAAACACATTTTCGTAATCTGTTACCTGGTTGTAATTATTAACCGCAATGCGGTTTCCTGATGCAATAAGGTGTTTATCTATACCGTTTATAACATTACCCTTTACCCCGGCTGTCCATATTGCTGCTCCGGATTTTATGGTCTGAAGGCCATCATCCTTAACATAAAGCAGGCGTTGCCCATCGTGGTCTTTTACCCGGGCATTAAGAATTACATCAACCCCCAGCTTTTCAAGGGTTTTGTATGCATGCGCAGAAGATTTCTCCGACATGGTCGGCAATACCCTGTTTCCGGCTTGTATCAGGTATATTTTCATTAAGTCACTATCCAGCTCGGGATAATCGTTATGTAACAGGAATTTTTTGAACTCTGCAAGGGCGCCAGCCATTTCTACTCCCGCCGACCCTCCGCCCACTATTACAAATTTGGTAAGGCTTTGCTTTTCATTATCGGTGCTGCCATCAATTGATTTTTCGAGGTTTTGTAGTATCCAGCTTCTTAAATTAATGGCATCGTTAATATTTTTAAGCCCGATACTGTTTGTTTCAATATTGTTCAAACCATAGAAATTGGTGCTGCTTCCCGTTGCAATTACCAGGTAATCGTAACGTACATACCCCAGGCTGGTTATTACCCTGTTTTTTTCCGAATCTATCCTGTCAACCTTTACCATTCTAAAAATCATGTTTATGCACGATTTAAACAGCTTTCGTACGGGCGAAACCACAGAATCGGGCTCCAGCCCGCCAATAGCTACCTGGTACAATAAAGGCTGAAACTGGTGGTGGTTGTTCTGGTCGAGGAGGATTAACTGCACCGGTTTATGCTGCAAAGCCTTTACCAGGTTCAACCCGGCAAAACCAGCACCTA
>CAZKIR010000085.1:4972-11956 GCA_964552835.1 uncultured Bacteroidales bacterium | reverse complement strand
CGCGAACTCAGGTAATGCTTGGCTAGTCCATAGTACAAATGCCCGGCCTGGTGGCAGAAATAATGCAGCTCGTCGAACTGGGTAAGTGGATCGGCCTCTCTTGCCCATTGTTCCGCTATACGGGCCATCAAAAAATATACATTGGCTGCCTCGGGGTTCTCCCGCTGGAATTCTTGTAACAGGGCAAAACCCGTTTTTTGGTCTTTATGCATCGCGATGGCATAAATTTCTTCATAATCTAAATCCTGCGGCATGCCTTTCGGGGTTAACAGCAAAAGGAAAAGGAAGCATGAAAAGCCTATTTTTATCATGAAACAAGTTCTTTTAAATTTCTGATTGGTCTTCTTTCGAGATGTCAACAATTTTAAGTTCTACCCGGCGGTTCTTGGCCCGGTTTTCTTCTGATGTATTGGGCACCAGGGGCTCGTCTTCGCCATAGCCCTTGGAAATCATCCGTTCTTCCGGTATTTCTTTTTCTTTCAAGTAATCCACGACAGATTCGGCCCGTTTGTCCGATAATTTGTTATTATACCTTTTTGAGCCCACGTCATCGGTATGTGCGGAAATTTCTATCTTGATTTCCGGGTTGTCGTTCATGAGCTGCACAACCCTGTCCAGCTCGGCATAAGAACTCACGTCCAGCTCGGCCGAGTTGGTCTCGAAGTTGATATTCTTGAGTTCTATCTTGGTTTTGGCTTTCAGGGGTTTTAATTTCACGTCCAGTTTTTGTTCTTTTACTTTCGATTTCATGTCCACGGTGGTGTTATAAAACGCGTAGCCCTTGGGGCTTCTCACGTTCACCTCGTACTTGTCGCCTTCCCTGAGTTTTATAACGTATTTCCCATCTTTGTTCTTCTGGGGTTTTGTCACGATTTGTTCGTTATTCTCGAGGTTGGTAATCACGATTTCCACGTCCATGGCCTCGTCTGTTTCCTCGTCTGCCACGTTTATCACGAATTCTTTTTTCACGGGTTCCAATTCGACGTCCCGTTCAAACTCGTCGAACTGCACCATGCCGGTCACGTCAAATTTCATCGTGTCTGTCTCGTAATGTTTTTTCTCGATAATAAGCTGGTAAAGCCCTCCAATGGGCAGGGTGAGGATAAAGCGGCCTTTGCCATAAGGCTTCGCGATAGGTTGGGTATCTTCTATACCTTCTAGTGGTTTAACCTTGATGTTGGCGTTTAATGGCATGAAAATTTCCTCGTCATAGACGTTTAGGATTAGGCCAATTGTTGAGAAAAGTTTGAAATCCTTTTCCAAGATTGTTTTTTTAGTTTCCTCCGGGCTTAGGAACAGGAACGAATGAGAATATGCTTCCTTGTAAATTTTTAACTTGTATTCTTCTCCCGGGCCAAGGTAAAATTCATATCTCCCGTCATCGGTTGAAGAAGTGCTTTGGCTCACGATCCGGGAGGTGGCCGGGTCAATTACTTCTACGATGGCTTGCAGGGGGTCATTGGATTTCAAATCCAGGATCCTCCCTTTCAAGTGAAAAGTTTTTTCTGCCTGCATGTCTATCGGTAACGAAACAGCCTTTAGCTTGCTGGTCTTGCCTTTTCGGGAATCCTCCTGGTAAGCGTAAAAGAGGATGTTGCCCGGGTAAGAAATCGTGGGTTGCAATTCCCGGTATTCTGAATTGGCGCCCTGGATTAGCTTTGGGGTTGTCCATATATCTTTTGCCAACATCTTGGTAAAATACAAATCCCAAGCCCCCGTTCCTTCTTCGCGAACAGAAGAATAAACGAGGGACTTGTTATCGATAAGGATCAAGGGGGAAGATTCGCACCCGCTGTTAATGGGAATGGTTAAGGGCGAGGGCTCTTGCCATTGTCCATTGCCCGACAGCTTTGAAACGTATATTTTTTCACAAGAAAAGTCTTCTTTGCTGGGCGTAATTTCCGAACGGGTGAAATATATAAACCTTCCGTCACCGCTTAACGAGGGGGCATATTCGTTCCCGATCGAGTTTAGGGGTGGCCCGATGTTGACTGGTTTTTGCCATTTTCCGCTTTCCTTGAAAGTGTAATAAATATCATGTCCACCCTTGCTGTCATCCAGTTGTGCCGAGAAATAGAGTTTTTGGCCCGTGTAGGATCTGAACAAGCCTTTTACTTTAGTATCCCCCGGGATGTAAGTATTTATCTCCTCCAGGGGAACGGGAGGGGCCCATGCATCGTTTTTTTTCCTGGAGTACATAACCTGATCACCCGTACCGTCGCTAGAAATATAGTAAAGCTCTTTCCCGTCTGGCGATAAAGTAGGCCAGCTTTCATTTTTCAGGGGGTTGTCAAGGGTGCTGAGTTGGGAATACGCTGGTAACTGGGCAAATAGCAGAAAATTGGCTAAAACGCTTGTTACCAATAGATAATAACTTGAACGCATGCTCGGTTTTTGTTTTTTTATGAAAAGTAAAGTTAACCATTTTTCGTTCAAAAATAAAATCGCTGGAAAGATATTGTTAAACGCTTGTATATATAGTATAGCTTAAAATAAAAAAGCCTTACCGGGCAGGCAAGGCTTTAAAAAAATAATTATCTAGTGTTTTTATGCTAAACTGTTCACGTGTTTCGAGAGGCTTGATTTTAAATTGGCGGCCTTGTTCTTGTGAATTTGGTTTCTCTTGGCCAACCTGTCAAGCATGGAAGCAACTTTCGGTAACATCCCGGTAGCTTCGCTTTTGTCATTGGTGTCCCGTAATTTTTTTATGGCATTACGGGTAGTCCGGCCGTAATAACGGTTCTCGTCCCTTTTATTGGCATTTTGCCGAATTCTCTTTTTTGCTGATAAATGATTTGCCATGTTTAATGCTATTTTATTTTGCAGTCCGTAGGGGAATCGAACCCCTGCTACCAGGATGAAAACCTGGCGTCCTAACCCCTAGACGAACGGACCAATTTATAAACCCATTAATTTGGGACTGCAAATGTATAATTTTTTTCTTTCAGCACAAGAAAAAAAGGATAATTTTTTTGAAAAAATGATAGGTGAATCCGTGGTAAATAAGGTCTCTTTGAAAACGTTATATTTTATTAAAGTGGTTTTAAGAAAGCTTCAGGTTTCGTAACGAATAAATCGGAGTTTTCTCATATACACTAATAAAGCGTAAATATTTGTTTTTGCCCCGGCGATTGTTGCTTAGAGCCAATAATTAGTCCACGGTATAACAAGGCACTTCATAATCATAAAATTCTTCCACGGGCTCCGAATAGCGCACATCGCCCCAGTTGCTTTCACCCCTGTGTTCTTGGGTGTAACGGGCGGTTTCAATCCAGCAGGTGCCGTCCCGGAATTTATATACCACCGCCGCGATAATATTCCGGTGTGTAACCCGCCCCCTTCGGTCTTCCTGAAAGGCCCAACCGGCTTTGGGATCCACGATAATGGCCATCATGGGGGTAGCCCCGGTGTATATCCGGTAGCTCGCCATCACGATTTTTTGCTGAAGTTCCGGATCGATTGCATATCCATTTCCTGGTAATATCCCGATAAAGGTTTTTCCAGGTATATCTGGCCGTATATCTCGTCCATGAACCCGAAATCTTTTTTCAGGGCTTCTTGGTCGGGAATGGTTTTTTCGATGAGCCGTGAGGAGAAAACGATTTTTCCCTTTAGGCTGTCCGGGGCCTTGGTGGTTTGTCCGGTTACAAGGATGGTAGAAAAAAGAATGCTTGCCAAGAAATAGATAAATCGGTTCATTGTTATAGTTTTTAATTTAACTTCTTCTATATTTCTTTACAGAATTATGCCAAATTCAATAAAAACATGATAAATTGCCATGAGAACAAATAATTGCCAAAAAGCGTGGAAACTTTTCTACACGACATGGGGCATTAATTATACAATTATTTAATGCTCCAATTGAATCTGGAATTGCTTTATCTTGTTGTAAAGGGTTTTGCGATCAATATTCAAGATTTTGGCTGCTTGTGACTTATTGTAATTACTTTTTTTCAAGGCGTTTAAGATGATTTCTTTTTCTGCCTGGATGGCGGCATCTTTTAAATTCAGGATATCTGGATCGGCCGAAACATGCACCCCGGCAAAATTGCCCGCGTGGCCTTCCTGGTCCCTGATTTCATCGGGCAGGGTATCGGCCGTGATATATTCTCCATCAGAAAGCAGGACGCTCCGTTTTATCACGTTACGCATTTCGCGCAAGTTACCATACCAGGGGTATTTCAAAAAGGCTTCGCGGGATTCCTGGTCTAAATCCTGGCAATTCTTTTTTAATTCTTTATTAGCCTGTTCAATGAAATGCTTGCTAAATAAAAGGATATCTTCTTTACGTTCCCGCAAGGGGGGCAATTTTATTTTAAATTCATTGATGCGGTGGTACAAGTCTTCCCGGAAGTTGCTTTCTTTTACCACCTCGTGCAGTTCATCATTGGTGGCCACGATAATGCGCACGTCAACCGGTATTTCCTTGGTTTCGCCCACGCACGTGATGACCCTTTCTTGCAAGGCACGTAGCAGTTTCGTTTGCACTTCAAACGAGAGGTTGCCTATCTCGTCAAGAAAAAGGGAGCCCTTGTGGGCTTGTTCAAAAACGCCTTTCTTGTCCGAGATAGCGCCGGTGAAGGAACCTTTCACGTGCCCGAACAACTCGCTGTTCGCGATATCTTTTGGAATAGCCCCGCAATCCACGGCCAAAAATGGTTTATTATTTCGTTGGCTCGACTGGTGTATCCGGCGGGCGATATATTCTTTTCCCGACCCGGTTTCCCCTTCAATAAGAACGGTCATGTCGGTAGGGGCCACTTTCTCGATCATGCCCATTAAATGTTCCATCTTCCGGCTTTCGCCTGATATGAATTCGGCCCCGTTTTCCCTGTTATTATCTTTTGAAGAGGAAATCGTCTTTTTTATCAGGTGCAACAATTCTTCCTGGTTAATTGGTTTCACGATATATTCCACCGCTCCCCGTTTGATCAACCGAATGGCTATTTGCACGTCAGCGTAAGCGGTTATCATGATGACCGGGATGTCCGGGTTGATGTCGCGCATCTCGTTCAAAACGTATAAACCGTCTTTATCCGGCAAACGGTAATCGCATAATACCAGGTCAAAACCTTTTTTCTCGAATTTTTCGAGGCCGCTTTTGGCCGTGTAGGCCATATCGGCATCGTATTTATTTTGTTCCAGGTAATTCTTGAGCAAGTTGCTCATGTACGTGTCGTCATCAATTACAAGAATTTTTGGCATATCAGGGTTTTTTATCGTTTATTTGTTCATGTAACATCCATATTCCAAACGGCCCGATTACCCGATGGCATTTATTTCCTTCTCGAGTTCCCGGGCAATTTTTTTAGATTTTTTTAACACATCTTCGAGCTCTTCTTGCACGTTTTCAGGCTTATCTGCTTTAATTGTCCTGTTTTCAATATCTTTTAATTGTCTTGCCAGGCTGTTTATTTTCAGGTGTTCCATGGAAGGTATCAATTTATGTGCCACTTCGCCGGCCATTGTCCAGTTATTGTCTTCCAGGGCCAGAGAAAATTGTTTCCTGGCGCCTTCCATGTTGGTCAGGAACACGTTGATCATTTCTTTCACGAAACCGGCTTTCCCGTTTGATGCTTTTTTCAGGGGACCCAGGTCATATTCCAGGCCTTCCCCGTTTTGCCCTTTTTTTCGCGTAATAAGTTCCTGGTCTTTTTTTTCCTGAAATTCGATATCTTTCCCGGGCATTCTCTCGTGGTTTAGCCAGTAAAATAATTTTTCGAAGAGTTCTTTTTCTTTGAAAGGTTTTAACAGGTAATCGTCCATGCCGGCATGCATGAATTGGTTAATGTCCTTTCGGATAACGTTCGCGGTCAGGGCAAGGATCTTGCTGTCGCGGTTTGGGTTGTCCCCTGTTTTACGGATGGCGGCTGTAGCATCGTGCCCGTCAAGGTGGGGCATGTGGATGTCCATCAGGATGAGGTCAAATTTTTTTTCCTGGCTTTTTTCCAGGGCTTCCAGGCCGTTTTCAGCCTCGGTAATTTCAGCCCCCCAATCGTCCATGATAGTCTTGCCCAGTAAACGGTTCGTGATATCATCATCCACCAGCAATATTTTTACCCCTAGCAGGATATCGGGTTCGATATCGTATTCAGGTGCTTGCTTGAGTTCGCTGGTACCCGCTTTTGGAAAGGGCAACTGGATAATGAACTCGGTACCCCTGTTCACTTGGCTTTCCACTTTTATTTGCCCTTTCAACTCGTCTACCAGCCGTTTTGTCACGGTAAGCCCCAGGCCCGAACCCCCGTATTTTCGGGTTGAGCGTGAATCAAGCTGGGTAAATTCATCGAAAACCGTGCTTAGTTTTTCCTCGGGTATGCCAATCCCGGTATCTTTTACCCGGGTGATCAAATGGGCCTTGTCCTTGTCATGGGGATTGGTGTCAAGGCTATATGACAAGTGTACGGCACCTTTTTCAGTAAATTTTATTGCGTTGTTTACCAGGTTGATCAGGATTTGCTTTATCCTTCCGGGGTCACCCATCAAGGCTTGCCCTGAATTCAAGGGCAAACTAAGGTGAAACTCGAGCCCTTTTTTCTTGGTCTTGTATTTTAGCAGCTCGCTAACGTCCGAAAATATCTTGGCGGGCGAAAAAGGCACGTAATCCAGGTTAATGCTCCCGGATTTGCTCTTGGTAAGGGTCAATACATCGTTCACGATAGTTAGTAGATGGTCGGATGACTCGTAAATAAGGTCCGTGAATTTTTTTTGTTTCTCGTTTAAGCCTGTCTTGTACATTTGTTCATTAAAACCGATGATAGCGTTTAGCGGGGTGCGTATCTCGTGCGACATGTTGGCCAGGAAGCGGGTTTTTACCTGGCTGGCTTTTTCGGCTGTTTCTTTCGCTTTTTTCAGGGCTTCGTTGTCCTTTTTTTCCCTCGTCACTTTTTCCATGATACACAAGCCGGATTTTCCCACGTCCCCTTTCACGGGCAATACTTTCAGGCGGTAGTATTCTCCCTCGTGCTCGTACTCGTTATTGCT
>CAZKIR010000085.1:1213-4962 GCA_964552835.1 uncultured Bacteroidales bacterium | reverse complement strand
ATATACTGAACCCATGTTACAGGGCTTTTCCATGCCCCCCAGGATAGCCTTTTCAAAAAGCCGGGCCAGTACCGGTATAAATGAAGAGGCTTGTTTTGCTTGCATGAGCTTGTATAAGTTTTTACCTTCAATTTCGTTCTTGGCCAATCCCAGGGCTTTCATTTCCGAACCATCGGCAATCAATATTTTTAGTTCCTGGTCAAACAAGAACATGTTCATGTTAGGGAGATTTACAGCAAGGGTACGGTACAAGTCCATGTTGTCCTTGATTTGTTTTTGGTACTCGAGCTGCTCGCTGATGTCATTAGCAATCAATATCAAGGTTTTGTCGCGGGAACCGTAGGTGTTTACGTTTATCGAACTCTTAAAGGTTTTGATAACCCCGTCGGCTCGTTGAATTTGCCATGTTTGTTTAAACGATTTGCCGGGATAAGCAAATAGTTCTTCAAGCGAAGATTTTACGCGCATTTTCTCGTCGTCCGGGAATATAGTATATAAACTATTGTTTATAAGAGAATCAGGATTATACTTTAACAGCTTGTAAAAGCCGGTGTTCGCGAAAATAAAGTTATAGTCCGTGTCTAGTTCCGCGATTAGCGCGCTCGCGTTCTCGGTAATTAAGCGGAAACGTTCTTCGCTGTCGCGCAAGGAAGATTCCATTTGTACCCGCGAGCTGATATCCAGCATGACGGAACGGAAGATGAACTGATTTTTTTTAATTTTCACGCTAGAGGACTGCACGAAAAAATGCCTCTTGCTGCCCCTTCTCGTGATTATTTTTATCTCACAGGTCTGTGACCCGGCATTTTCTTTCAGTTCTTTTAAATGATATCGAAAGATTTCAATGAAATTTTTATCAATGAATGGGGCCAGGTTATGGCCAATTAAATATTCCTTATCGGTATGAAACAGTTCGGCACCTGTTTTGTTGGCCTCAATAACATTTAACGCGTTGTCGTAAAAAATGTAGCCCACGGGACCCTCTTCAAAAGCAAAGGGGTCTTTATGGTGCAAGAAACGGGAAATTTTTTCGCGCGAGGAATTTTTCAAGATAAATTTTTTATCTTTTTCAGAAGAGGATCCAAACATTGTCATTTGCTTTAATTTTGCCTGATGTTAAGAAAAAAAATTGTATTTTTCAATAAAAATTGTAATTTTCTAAAATCATGCCAATAAAAAACAATACACTTGCCAAAGCCAGTCTTCTTTTTATTGCTTTCGTGGTTTTCGTGTATGCCATCATCACGGCCCGTGATTTGTTATATCCTTTATTTTTTGGCCTTTTGTTGTCGTATCTTTTATATCCCTTGGCCAATTGGCTGGAGAAAAGGAGAGTGCCGCGTATTTTGGCCATCTTGTTAAGTATCGTGTTGGCAATTATCGTGCTTGCGGCTGGTTTTCTTTTCTTATATTCCCAAGTCGAAAATATTATTGGCGATTTTCCTGCCTTAAAAAGCAAGGCCTTGCGAAATGTTGAAACCTTACGCTATAGCCTTGAAAGTTTGCTTGATATAAGTGTTTCACAATTTAGCCAGTTAATGAAACAATTGGCCGTGGGCATGTTCGACACGGGCGCACAGCTGTTTAACGGGATATTCCAGGCCACTGCCGGTACTCTCTTTAAAATTGGCATCATGCCGGTGTATATTTTTCTTTTTCTTTTTTACCGCACCAAGTTTGCCATTTTTATCCTCAAGTTTTTCCATACCCGCGATCGCAAGCAAAAAGTTATCGCCATCCTGAAAGATATCTCCGAGGTAGCTTCCCGTTACACGGGGGGCATGTTAATCGTCGTGCTGATCCTGTGTTTTATAAATACCCTGGGCTTGACTATTATTGGCGTGAAATATGCCCTTGTCTTGGGCATTATTTCTGCCTTGTTCAATTTAATACCGTATTTCGGTACCATCCTGGGCGGGGGGTTCGTGATAATATTTGTATTGCTCACGGGCGACGATCCGTCCATAGCCTTGCGCGTGCTGGGTTTGTTCGCGATCATCCAGTTTACTGAAAACAACTTGCTGACCCCTAATATCGTGGGCAGCCACGTGAACATTAACCCCTTTTTCATTATTGTTGGTTTGGTTGTTGGGGCTACCGTGTGGGGTATACCAGGCATGCTTATCGTGGTGCCGTTTTTGGCCATCTTGCGTATCATATCGCAACATATTCAACGCTTGCAAGCTTTTGCCTTCTTGCTTGGGGCATACGGGGCCAGCCGCCACGCTTTAACTGTCAGGAATGTCAAGAAATTTTTCAAGCAACGAAATATTTTTCGTAAAAAGAGATAATGTCTTTTGGCATGGTTTTTTAACTGGCCATATCGTGTAATTTATTCCCCGCCCACTTTTTTTTAAACGAGAAGTATTTCCCCATACCGTTTTCCGGTATTACTTGGTAAAACGCAGTAATATAGCGCAATAGATAATTTATTTAAGATTGGCAAGGTTTTTTCAAGTTAGGTTACTGAAATGTTTTTATGGTATCTGCAAACCAGAAAATCCGGTAAGGGATTATATTAAAAAGATAGGAAAATGAAAAATATAATTATTCCAGTTGATTTTTCCCTGGCTTCGAGAAATGCCTTTTTTTATGGTATACAATTGGCCAATGAATTAAACAAGAACCTTCACCTGGTGCACGTGATCGACAACGTCAGGATGAACCCTGAATTACAACCATACGGGGGGATTAACACTAACTTGCCCGACGTGGAAGGCATCGAGAAAGAAGCCAAGGCCTTGTTCAAGCGTTTCATGAGCGATGCCGACAACCAATTTCACCAGCGGCCCACCACCCGGGTGGCCATTAAAGCCGGGGGTTTTCCCGATATCTTAATTAACCTCTCGAAAGATGAACTGGCTTATGCTGTATTGATGCCCGGGAAGGATACTGACGGCCATTACAAGAAAATGTTGGCCGGGGCAGGGGGAAAAGTATTGGAAAACGCCGGGTGCCCGGTGTGGATTTTGCCACCTGAACCCAAGTTTAACCTTGCCAAAGATATCGTGTATGTAACGAGAATGAAAGAAAATGACTTGCACGCGATCCGACAGCTCTCAAGAATTGCCAGCCTTCATGGGGCAAGTATCCATGTTTTGTACTTGGTTGACACGAAAGAAAAAATATCAGAAATCGAGGGCGCCGGATTGCAAGAACTGGCACGCGAAAAAACGGGTTACAACAACATACTTTATCACGCGAGGGTAAATAAAAATTTAATACAAGGAATCAATGATTTTGCTGGTGAAGTAAAAGCAGGCCTGGTTTCTATCATGCAAGAAGAAAGAAATTTTATCCAAGAAATATTTACAAGTAGCGAAAGCAAGGAACTCGTGTTGGAAACGGATTTGCCCGTGGTGATTTTTCACGAGTTGAATGAAGGGAAATAGAAAATATATTATTATGGAACGTATTGTTATCCCAGTGGATTTCACGCCCGAATCAGAAAACACCGTTGAATACGGGATGAGCATGGCTAAAGATATGGAATTTAGCCTTTTAATAGTTCATGTTATTGATTTATACGAGTATGATTTTAGTTTATCATACCCGGAAAGGGAAGTTATTCCTGAATTATCAGGTGAGTACATGAAAATGAGGACAGATAGTGCCTGGAAATCATTGAAAAACTTGGAAAAAAGCCTTCATGAAAAATTTCCGGACCAGGCCAATAACATCCAAACCACTGTTGAAACCGGGGTATTTTCCCATTACCTGGTAGGGGTTTCCCGGGAAGATGGTACTGG
>CAZKIR010000085.1:0-1203 GCA_964552835.1 uncultured Bacteroidales bacterium | reverse complement strand
ATGATCATGTTAACCGAGCGAAAGCAAGAAGATGATTTTCTTTCCAGGCTGGTAAACGATGGAAACTATAATGTAATAAAAGACGCGAAATGCCCCGTGTACATTATACCCGCGGAGGCAAAGTATAAACCATTCAAGAATATCCTGTACGCGACGGATTACCAGGAAGAAGATATCCCTACCCTACAAAAGATAAGCCATTTGGCCCGAAAATATTCTTCCAGGATTTACGCCTTGCACCTGGTAAATGATGTTGATTTTAACCTGAAAGTGAAACAAGCCGGTTTCCAAAAAATGGTGCAAGAAAAGGTAGGTTACGATAATATCGAGGTAATTGATGCAGAAACCAATATTGGTGTTGACAAAATAGACGAGGTGGCCCGTGAAAAACAAGCAAACCTCATCGTGATGCTAAAAGAAAACAAACCTTTATTTGAACGCGTGTTTACCACGAGCACCACGAAAGAACTTGTTATGCATACTGATTTGCCAGTACTGGTATACCATGAAAACAACCATTAATTGATTGAAATGATTATTAGTGACCTGAACAACGCGAAAGTGGCCATGGTACATGTAGGGGCCTTTAACCAGGCGATAAGCCAAGAGTTTTATAAAGAGTTAAAAGGTAAAGGACTGAAGCTATACCAGATAACGGCCAGCGATGAGGAGGAAAGGCCAGCGCCTGGTTGCCAGCTTGTATCCTTGTCCAGCTTCTTGAACGAGGATTACGATGCTTTGGTGCTTTTCGGGAAAGGCAGCGAACAACTGTCAAACAGTAAGTTAAGCAATATTATCCAGTCTTTTTATTACTCGGATAAAATCGTGGGCGCCATGGGAGATAGCATACGGGTGCTCGCTGCAGAGGTAAAATTGGAAGAAGTTTTCTTGACCTCGGCCGGGAAAGACAAGGATTTTTTACAGGAAAATGGTGCTTTATGGGTAAACAGTAGCGTGGTAAGGGATAAAAACCTGATCACGGCCAAAGAAAGCGCCAAGGTAAAAAAATTTGCCAAAGCTTTTGCTGAAGCCTTGCGCAAGTGGAGCGTGGTTAAAGAATTCAAGGATAAAAAAGAAATCGATAAGCCAATCATAATAAACTAACAAGTTGTATGGCAAATAGACTGGAAAACGTAAATCATTAAAAAATTGGTTCTACCACGAATTTAATGATAACTTGCAATTTGTTTATATGTAGTTGAA
>CAZKIR010000084.1:0-11957 GCA_964552835.1 uncultured Bacteroidales bacterium | reverse complement strand
GATGAGCACGCCTAACAGGGCGCCTGTTTCAAAAATATATTTTTTCTTGTACAGGTAACGTACGCTTACTGGCATTTCCACGTAGCGTAAAGCATTTGTCCAAAAATCATTGCTGCCAAATCTTGCTCCTTTTTCCGTCAATTTCAACTCGAACTGTGCCCCCCAGGTATCGTTAAACCAGGTATTCACGAAGGTGCCAAGGTGAGGGCCGATTTTATCATAGCCTTTCTGCCCATCCCCGTCAATTTGCGATACGAGCAAACCGCCCGTGATGCCCCCGTTGAAAGCTTGGGAAAAGCTTAGCAAGGGAATGGCCAAAAGGGCAAGCAACAGTGTTTTTTTCATGATATGAACAATTTACAAGAATTTTTCTTTTAATTCCCGGCTTAGCCGGTGCACCCCCCGGGTAGCTTTCTCGGCTATCACGTGTATTTTATAGGGCACGCGGCCATTAAAGCCGTTCGGGTCTATCAAGAAAACCGGGATATCATGCCCAACATCCCTTAGTAGGCTGGCCGCGGGGTACACGATGAGCGAGCTGCCAATAACGGCAAAAATATCCGCTTGGCCAACAATTTGCCTGGCTTCCAGGATGGCGGAAACAGGCTCGCCAAACCATACCACGTGGGGTCGCAGTTGTGAACCCTTTTCACAGGTGTCGCCCTTGTTCAGTTCGGTCCCTTTTACTTCATAAACAAGGCCGGGGTCACTGGTGCTTCTTGATTTTTTTAATTCCCCGTGCAGGTGCAAAATGTTTGAACTCCCGGCGCGCTCATGCAAATCGTCAACATTTTGTGTAATGATATGCACGTCAAAATGTTTTTCCAGGCGGGCCAGTTCAAGGTGCCCTTCGTTGGGGTGAACTTTTGATAACTGCTTGCGCCGTTGGTTGTAAAAACGCAGCACGAGTTCCGGGTCCCTTTCCCAGGCCTCGGGGGTGGCCACCTCGTACACGTTGTATTGTTCCCACAAGCCATTGGCATCACGAAAGGTTTTGAGCCCGCTTTCTGCACTTATTCCTGATCCAGTAAGTACAACTAATTTCTTCATGCCAATTCAGTTTTCCGTTTGGATATGGTTCATCCCAAGAATCAGGCCAAAACATTGGCTACGCCTTGCGCAGGTTTTTCAACACCGAAAAGGCCTTGTCCACGTCCGTGTCGTTCAAGATAATCGTGAACTCGTTGGTCGTGGAAATTACTTCCAGGATATTGATCCCTTCCCAGGCGATCCGTTTAAAAATAAAATAATATAGCCCCGAGATCTTTATGTTTTCTTCCGGTAGTTTAATAGTGATTGACGAGAGGTTCTTGGTTTGCGCGGTGAGGTCTTCCCCTTCAAAAATTTCCAGTACTTCGCGCGTGATAAGGTCGCTTACCACGATCGTGGTCTCGAATACCCCTTTGGAAATGGTATGAAAAATTTCCTTGCGGTTGCTGATCAAACGTAGCAATTTGCTTTGTTTTTGAATAAGGCTCTCGGAATTACGGAAAGTAAAATCGGCCAGGTTCGATCGCACGATCACATCGCCAAACTGGTTTAGCGCGTTTTTTATCCGGATGTTCATTTTCACGTCCAGGTATGGGGCAAGCCGTTTTAAAGCCATTACGACGGCCCCTTCTTTAACTTCTTTCTTGAGCTTGCCCTCCACCTCGGGCTTTATTTGCCTGGCCAGTGACGATAGGTTTATCAATCCTTCCGACAAGGCGCCCTCGATAAAAGGCTTTTGCTTAACGATGTTTTCAACAGCTTCAGCTACAGTAACCATGTTGAATTGATTTTGGATGTTAAAAATATAACATTTGGTTTAGAATTTGTCATTTCTGTTAGGTATTTTTATTTCAAATTAATAAAAACCTATTTTTGCCCGAGTTTAGAAGAAATGTAGAAAAGAAAAAAACAAGTAATGAAGGTATTAAAATTTGGTGGCACCTCAGTTGGTTCCGTGAAAAATATTCAGGCAGTAGCTCGATTGGTGGAAGAAAGGGTGCCTTGTACCGTGGTTTTGTCTGCCATGTCGGGCATTACCGATAAATTGGTACAAACCGGTGAATCCTTACAAAAAGGCAGTACCGAGAGCGCCCGTGAAATCATAGCGTCCATGGATTTAAAATATAAGGACGTGGTGGAAAATTTGTATAGTGCCGTGGAAGCTAAGGAAAAAGGGCATAAGTTGGTAAACGATCACGTGTCGCTGTTAAAGTCTTTTTTGGAAAAGGATTTTCGCGAAAAAGAAAAAAAAGAAATATTGGCCCAGGGAGAGATGATGTCTACCCATTTTTTTCTTTATTATCTTCAAGAAATTGGGAAAAACGCCAGTATTTTGCCAGCCCTTGATTTCATGAAAATAAATGGCGACAACGAGCCCGATTTGAGTTACATCCGGGAAAATCTTTCAAGCTTACAGGAAGAAAATAAGGGGCCTGATATTTATATCACCCAGGGGTATATTTGCCGTAACAGCCAGGGCCATATTGACAACTTGCAACGCGGGGGCAGCGATTACACGGCCACCTTGATAGGTGCGGCTATTCACGCGGAAGAAGTGCAAATTTGGACGGATATTGATGGCGTGCACAACAACGACCCGCGTTTCGTGGAAAATACCAAGCCGGTAACCCACTTGTCGTATGATGAAGCTGCCGAGCTGGCTTATTTCGGGGCAAAAATTTTGCATCCCACCTCGGTGATACCTTGTATCAAGGCCGATACGCCCATCCGTTTAAAAAATACCATGAACCCTTCGGCACACGGTACCTTGATTTCCAGCCAATCTGTTGGTGAAAGTATAAAAGCCATAGCAGCGAAAGACGGCATCACGGCCATCAAGGTTAAATCTGAACGAATGTTATTGGCATATGGTTTCTTGCGTAGGGTTTTCGAGATTTTTGAAAAACACCGCACGCCCATAGACATGATCACTACCTCCGAGGTTTCCGTGTCGCTTACCATTGATAATTCCAGGTTTTTACAAGAAATAGTGGCCGAATTGGACGAATTCGCTTCAGTTGAAATTGATAAAGACCAAACCATTATTTGCATCGTGGGCGATTTGATTGCCGAGAAGAAACACGAGGCGGTCGAAATATTCCGTGCCCTCCAGGACGTGCCCGTGCGGATGATCTCCTATGGTGGTAGCCGGCATAACATCTCGGTACTGGTTCCCACGGGCTACAAGAAACAAGCCCTGGTAGAACTTAGTGGAAAATTGTTCTAGAATGATAATATAAAGGTTTTTAGGGAAAGCTTGCAGGGGTTATTTCCCGGGGCAGTTATTGTTTTTTTACATTTCCCCAGCTGTGTTAAAGAATTAAATAAATTAACTGGTTAAATCCTTATTCCCATTACCAGCATGTCGTCGGTTTGTTTTTTATTCCCTTTCCATTTCTCAATAGCATTGTCAAGGATTTCTTTTTGTTCGGCCATAGGTTTGTCACAATTCGAAAGGATCAGCTCTCGCATCCGGCGGGCCATGAACTTGGTATTTTCGAAACCGCCAATTTGATGGATGTACCCGTCGCTAAAAAGGTAAATGCAGTCATCTTCTTGTAATGTAAGTTGGTTGACCGTGAATTCAGCTTTCTCTTTCGGGTGGATCCCGATAGGCATCTTGTCGCCCTTGTGCCTTATCCATTCTCCATTTCTTACCATGATAACTGAAAGGTTGGCCCCGGAGAACAACAATAATTTATTGTTCAAATCAAAACTGCAAAATACCATGTCCATCCCGTCTTTTGCCTCGCGGGCTTTACCTGTTTGGTGCAAGGATTGCTTCACGGCATTTCGTAACATGCACAATATCTCGTTAGGTTTTTGGCCTTCGTCCTTTTTCATGAACTCGTTCAAATAGGAAATGCCCAGCATGCTCATGAAAGCCCCGGGCACACCGTGCCCCGTGCAATCGGCCACGGCCACGTGTACCCGCGAGTGGTTTTTCTTTATCCAGTAAAAATCGCCGCTGACCATGTCAAGTGGTTTAAACAAGATGAAAAAGTCCTTAAAAGTCTGGTTAAACTGTTCTATTGAAGGCAATAAAGCATTTTGGATGCGGCTCGCGTACGAGATGCTATTGGTGATGTTGAGGTTTTTCTTTTCGATTTCTTCTTTTTGTCTCACAACTTCGGCCGTTCGTTTTTGCACGGTCAATTCCAGGTTTTGGTTTACCCTGTATAGTTCGAGCGAGAGGGTCTCGGCCTCGTTAAAAGCCCGCATGAACCTGGAGGAAAGGATGTAGGTTTGGGAGAAAATAAAAATAAACAGGCCAAAGGGGGTTAAATTAATCGAATGAAAGGCACCCGCGTAAAACAAGGTATCGTTGGCCACCGTGAGAAAAAACAAGGCAAAGCCAATAAGAAACGCCCCCGAATCTTGCTTTTTTCGGGTATAGGCTATTATTAGGGCTATCACCGAATAAAAGGTACCCACGAGGATAAACATCCTGTAAAAGCCCACTGTTTTGCTATGAATACATGATGGGGCCAATAGCACCGTGGCAACGCAAATCATCGAAACTACAAGGAGAAGCCTAAAAGCAAGGCGGGTAAATTCTTTTGGAAAAAGAGAATACACGAACAGGGTAAAGGTTGGCACGGTGAGGTAAAGGGTAGTCCGTAACAGTTTGAAACTTAATTCAAAAGGTGCACCCGGAAATATGAAATCGAACAACAAACTGATATGAAAAAAATACAAACTAAGGTTTAATGCCGCTATGGCGAAATACAAGGGCGATTTGTCCTTGGGCCTTCGGGCATACAAACCAATATGGTACAAGCCCATGATCACGAAACACCCGATTAAAAAAACATTGATAATAAGATTGTTTCTCTTGCTATTATTTGCCTGCCCCACGGTCCCCAGGTGAATATCATAAATAAGCCCACCTTTATCGATCTGGTAGTTTGATACCTGAACAACTATTTCAAGCGTGTCTTTTTTTGGGATAAATGGCATAAATTCAGTGGAAAGCTTCGGTTTCATGTTTTCCCTGGAGGTGCCCACTTCACCATTTTTCCCGGCTAGTTTCCCGTTCACGTAGTATTTGAACGAGGGTACCTGGGCGTCGCTTGTAAACATGAGCGGGCCATGAAGTGAACCGGTGATGATTACCAGGCGGTAGGTCGCGTACCCGAACGGGCCGAGGAGGGAATCTCCTGCCTGGTATTCATTCCAAGGCCCCGGCACGTCAATGTACCCGGTTATCCCGGGTTTCCCGTTTTCCCAATCCGAAGGTTCGAGAAGCTTGTTGTAATAGAAAGACCATTCACCGATCAAGTTTACCATCCCGTCTTTTTCAAAATCCCAGGATCTTAAATCCATTACCCCTTTTTTGGCCGTGATTTTTTTCACGGTTTTTTTTTGGCACGAGCTAAGGGAAAAAATCAACATGATGCAGGCAAAAACCAACACGTTCACGAAAAAAGTATTTTTTGTAAAATTTACCATGTTCACGATGGGTTAAGGGGTAAACTGTTATGCTGCAAGTGAATAGCCCCAATAATTAGGTTGTTAGAAATCCCGAGCCCTTCTTCCATGGCCTTTTTCCATCGGTTAATGATGCCCGCGTTGTTGCCCCCGGGGGTGCTGGAGCCTTCTAAGCCAAATACCCACACGGTTTTTCTATCTAACAACTTGGTCTTGTTTTCAGGCGAAACCGCTAAAAGGGCTTGTTTTAATTCTTCGGGCGAAACCAGGTTCGTGTTTCCTGAAACGGGGTTAATGTCATCAACCATTAGGATGCTTGCATTGTCCCATTTCCATATCTTCGTGCCTTCTTGTTTTTCATCGGGCACGTGCTGGCTTTTCATTAATTGAAGAAACTTGAAAAAAGTGGTGTACCGGGCCGTGTTGATCAGGAAGGTGTGCTCGGTACCGATACCGGCCGCGAAACTTGTTTTACCTGTACGGCGTCCACCGAAAACCAATACATGTTGCCAGTGGCTGTTTTTTGTTTTAATAAAATCCTGGATCGCTTTTACATCGCTCGCTGGAAGTTCGATGGGAAAATTGCTCAAGCGATATTGAAAGGGGAGGGCTGCCCGTTGGAAACAGATTTTACGGACTATCCAATACCGCGCTGGTAAAAGCGCGAGGAGCAGGATAAGGCCAAATGTTGCCAGTGCATAGGGCAGGGAAAAGAAGCTGGCATAAGAAACGGCTATCCCGAAAACGATATACACCAATGCCGTGCAAACATCCAGAAAAATATCTTTTTTTACTGGCTTGAAACTACCTGTCCGGTTCGCGCATTTCACGTCTTTATAGTAATCATACCCTTCTTTTCCCGTCCAAAAAACCAGTTCGAACACGGGGACAACCAACAACCAACTAAAAACGCACAAGTTGGAAAGTTCCCACCCGGCGATAAGGATAAATGCCCAGCAAAGGATATAAGTGAACAAGAAACCAAGGGTGAAATGCCCCATTTGGTTGGCCATCCAGATATAACTGTAGGTATAACCGGTCTGGACTTCTTTGCTGAACCAGTCTTCGAGCACTTGCTGCCAAATTTCTTTTGCTGACAAGGGTTTTTTTCGCCGGGAAGCCATAATTTCTCTTTCGTGATAATTTGCCTACAAGTCTAATTAAAAATATTGACTTTACAAATAGTAAAAGAGAAATATACAAAAAATTCCCGGCCCCGCCTAACAAGATAAAACTGAACTTGATAGCCATAACAAGGGGAGATAGCGGGTTAATGGGGCCGGGAAAATAAATGTTTAAATTTTTTGTTTTTACTTGCTATCAGGCTGTTGTCTTACTTGCAATCGATTTTTCACGTCAATGGCCCCTCCTTCATACGCGTTTTTTGAAGCGGCTGCTTTTTCCTGGAAAGTGTCCACGTCCCCTTCCAACGTCACGATCCCATCGTCCACTTTCACGCTTATCTTGTCCTGGCTAACGAAAGGAGACCACCAGAGCTGGCTTTTCACGTTATTTTTTATTTCCCAATCGCTTTGTTGGCTCGGGTCTTCGTAAAAATTCGTGTATATGGAAGGGTACACGTTATTCCAGCCATAATAGTCGTATTGAAAATACCGGTTGGATACAGCTTCATTGTTGACATTCAGGTTATTGTCTACAATTACTACACCGGGCACCTTAGATACCACGTCCTCGGCCTCGTATTTTTCAAAATGGGTATCCACCTCGCCTGAAAGGATAATTTCCCCGTTTTCAGCGAATACGGTAATATCAAACCGCTCCACGTAAGGGTTCCGGGCCAGGGCATCCATCACATCTTGTTCTAGTTCTGCATCTTCTGGGATAAAACCAGGCCTTACGTCAATCATGTTACGTACCGAGTAAACCCCTACCACGTTGCGGGCATCGTTTTCGGCAGCCCGCTTGGCCTTGAGGTTGTCTACTTTCCCGCTCAGGGTAACCACGCCGTTGTTTACGGTTATTTCCGTGTTAAAGGCATTTACCCGCGGGTCATAAAGGAATGCATCGTGTATGGCTTGTTCGATTGCTTCATCGGTTTTGTTTATAAATTCTTGTTTTTTCAAGTTTTCTTCACGCGCCCAGTACTTTACTTCAAGGTCATCAGTATTTACCGCTTCTACCCCTATTACCCAGGCATCCATCTCGGCTTGACGTTTTTCGCTCGCGCTGCCCACGGTGCCGGTCAAGGTTACATCTTTCTCTTCCACGCTAACATTTATCAAGCCATGGTCCACCCTCACGTCGCTGGCTAATTTTGCCTCGATTTCTTGTTTTAACTCGTAATCTGTCCTGTCCTTGTTGTATTCAATGTTCAGGTTATTTTTCACATCCTTTACGCCTTTCACGCCTTTTACCACGTGGGTGGCTAGTTGCTTTTCCTGCCAGGAATCCACACTGCCGGAAAGGGTTACAATGCCGTTGTTCGCGTTGGCTGTAATTTGATATGATTCGGTAGCAGGGTCTTTACGCAAGGCTTCTTTAACGTCGGCATCGAGTGCTTGGTTTTGCATGGTGGGGGTATTTAATTCAATGTTATTTACCACGCCGCGCACTCCTTTCACGGCCAAGGCAATATCCTCAGCTTTATCTTTTGCCAGTAGGTTCTTGGTGCTTCCCGAAAGGGTCACGATCCCTTCTGAAGTGGTCACGTCGATCAAGTATGACGGCACATCGGTATGCAATAACAATTCTGTTTTCACGGCATTCGTGATGTCTTTGTCCGTGATATTGTTTTCTTGTGCCATGCTAAACACGGGCAACAAGCAAAAAAGAATTAACGTCGTGGAGAATTTTATTAACTTCATAATCTATCCTCTTTTTTATGGTTCAATATATTTTTAGACATTATTGTCTTGCTTGCTACAATCATGTACAATCTTGTGCCAAATTGCCATCCCATCTTGATAGGACTTGAACAGGCCTTTGATTATAAAGGGAAAGCTAAGCCGGGCACTTTTCGTGATGAACGGGGGCAATTTCTGGTAAACGTGAAAAATCCTTCACAGGAAGGGGAAGTAAATTCTACAACCAAGATTGCCCTCGGGTACATTTGGGTTGGTTAAAACCAGAAACCAATGTTCAAGTAAAAGCCGAAATCATATAGCCCCCCACCAATGCTACCGATGCTCGTTTATTTCAACCGCCAATGGTTTGCTGAAGCTGGGATAGAATAAATTATGTATAAAAACAACAAGTAGGAAATAGAAAACCTGTAAAAGTTTCTGTTTATTTTTATACCTTTAAGGCACAACTAAAAATACCTTAAACCTATAAAAGATGAAAAAAATAATTGTTTTAATTCTTGTAAGCCTTATGGTATACAACTTTGGATGCAAACCCGGCCAGCCGGAAAGCCAGCTGATAGACCGGGAAGTATTTTTTGGAAACCCCGAGAAGGCCTCCGTGAGGCTTAGCCCTGATGGGCAATACATTAGTTTCCTGGCCCCTGAGAACGGTGTGTTGAACGTGTGGATAGCCCCAGTGGACAATCCCGGTGACGCGAAAGTTATTACCAATGATACCGTGAGGGGCATACGCTCTTACCAGTGGACCCATAAACCCGGGCACTTGGTTTACCTGCAAGACAAGGGGGGGGACGAAAACTGGACCATCTTCCTGGTGGACGTGGAAGACCTGGAAATTACTAACCTGACCCCGTATGATGAAATCCCCGGCCCGGACGGTGAGCCCATGAAGCTGCCAAATGGCAAGATCATGAGGCCCCGGGCACAAATCGTGAAATTGTCAAAGGAAAAACCCAACTCCATGGTCATCCAACTTAATATTCGCGATCCCCGTCGAATGGATTTGTACAGGGTAGACCTGGAAAAGGCCGGGATGTCGAAAATGGCCGATGACCAAGGCTTTCTCCAGTTCTTGTTGTCGGATGAGATGGAAATTTTACTTGCCACCCGACGGAATAACGATGGGAGCACTACCGTGTTAAAATACAAGGGCGAAAACAAGTGGGAAGAATTTTTCACGGTGCCCAAGGAAGACAACATGACCTTTGGCCTGGTGGGTACCGATAAGGAAGGCGATGACATATACATGATTGATAGCCGTGGCCGGAACACGGCCGCGCTGGTTTCCATGGACCTCGAAACGGGTGAGACCATCCTTTTGGCACATGATGAAAAGTCGGATATACAAGGAGCTAGCTTGCACCCCACCGAAAAAAACATACAAGCTTATGTTACCAATTACCTGCGCATGAAATGGCACGTGATAGATGAGGCCATACAGCCCCATTTTGATGCCATACGCGCGATCGGGGAAGGTGATATCTCCATCTTGTCACGTACCTTGTCAAATGAGCAGTGGATTATTGCCTTGTCATCGGCCGATAAGCCGGTAAAATATTATCTTTACAAGACGGGTACAAAAGAAGCCCGCTACTTGTACTCGAACCAACCCAAGCTCGAAGAACTCGGGTTATCAAACATGTACCCCCTGGAGATTCCCTCGCGCGATGGGAAAACCCTGGTATCCTATCTTACCCTTCCTGACGAACTCGATCAAGGCGGCCAACCCGCCCATCCCATCCCCATGGTGCTTTGGGTACACGGTGGCCCCTGGGCCCGTAATTCATACGGTTACCACCCGGTGCACCAGTGGCTTGCCAACCGGGGATATGCCGTGTTGAGTGTAAATTACCGGGGTTCCACGGGTTTTGGAAAGGATTTTATTAACGCGGGGATTAAAGAATGGGGCGCCAAGATGCACGACGACCTGATCGATGCCGTGAACTGTTGCGTGGACAAAGGCATTGCCATGGAAGAAAAGGTGGCTATTTCCGGTGGCAGCTACGGGGGCTACGCCACCCTGGTGGGGCTGGCCTTTACCCCCGAAGTGTTTGCCTGTGGCGTGGACATCGTGGGGCCTTCTAACCTGGTAACCTTGCTCTCTACCATTCCTCCCTACTGGGAATCTTTTTATTCCACTTTTATCCTGCACATTGGCGATCCCGAAACAAAAGAAGGTAAAGATTTGCTGGAAGAACGCTCCCCCCTGAATTACGTGGACAGCATACGTAAGCCTTTGTTAATAGGAC
This sequence comes from uncultured Bacteroidales bacterium, assembly GCA_964552835.1. Taxonomy (GTDB): domain Bacteria; phylum Bacteroidota; class Bacteroidia; order Bacteroidales; family CAYFUP01; genus CAZKIR01. The sequence goes on along the minus strand of CAZKIR010000084.1, from coordinate 1,462 downwards.
AAGGGGCCAATGACCCCAGGGTAAAACAGTCAGAATCCGATCAAATTGTTGATAAGATGCAAGAAAAAGAAATCCCCGTGACTTACGTGTTGTACCCCGACGAGGGACATGGGTTCGCCCGTCCCGAGAACCGTTTGTCGTTTTTTGCCATCATGGAACAATTTTTAAGCAAAACCCTTGGCGGAAAAGCACAAGGTTATGAAGATGACTTTGAAAATTCCAGTATACAGGTACCTGCAGGTGCGTCATACTTGCCTGGTTTACCCGCTGCCCTGAATGATTCAACAAATGTTATGGAAGAATAAGCCCTAAAGAAATGAAGTTATGAAAATTGCTGCTTACCAGTGCAATTCTCAACAAATTAAAACGCCCGCTGACAAGCGGCAATTTCTTGAAAAACTTCCCGGGAAGGTAAAAAAATTCCATGCCCGGGAAGCTTTTGACATGCTCGTTTTGCCCGAGCTCTCCACCCTTTCCTACGAGCGTCAGGCCCTGGAACAGCTTGATGGGATGGCCGAGCCCCTGCAGGGCAAAAGTTTTTCTGTTTTCTCGTCCATGGCCCGCGCGTTAAATATTCACGTGGTGTACGGGATTCCCCGCGAAGAAGCCGGGCATTATTTTATTAGCCAGGTAGTGGTGGGTCCTGATGGCGATTGCAAAGCCTGTTATGACAAAATTCATATCGCGCAGTTCGGTGTTTCTATCGAGAAAGAATTTTTTACCAGGGGGCAAAAGGCTAGCGTGTTCGAGGCCGGGGGTTTTCAATTTGGACTGGCTATTTGTTATGATTTTCGTTTCGCGGAATTTTTGAAATACCTGGCAGAAGACCAGGGGGCCGATGTTATACTGCACCCCTGTGCTTTTACTACCGATGGCACTTTTTATAGTTGGCATGCCTTCGCGATAACCCGGGCCATGGAGAACCAGGTGTATTTTCTTAGCGTGAACCGCGCTGGAAAAGAATGGGGCAATACCATTCTCTGCCCGCCCTGGGCAGATGAAAACAATAAGCCCATGGTCTTGGGCAAAGGCGAGGGCATCGGCACGATAGAAATAACCGCCGATAAAATAAAATCTGCCCGTGAAACCTACCCTTTCAGGGATGACCGGTTGGGGGAATACGGGGAGAAGTAAGACTTCCCCCTAGGCCAAGGCTGAGGCTGAGGCTGAGGCTGAGGCTGAGATTGAGGTTGAGGTTGAGGTTAAGGTTGAGGCTGAGGCTGAGACTGAGGTTAAGGTTAAGGTTAAGGTTAAGGTTAAGGTTGAGGTTGAGGTTGAGGTTGAGGTTAAGGTTGAGGCTGAGGTTGAGGTTAAGGTTGAGGTTGAGGCTGAGGTTGAACGGGGGTTGGGCCCCTTCAGGGGATTTATGGGTCGCGGGAGGGTGGAAGAAATAGGGAGTGGGGAGTGGGGAGTGGGGAGCGGTGAGTAGGAAGTAGGGAGTAAACCAGAAACCAGGATCTAT
>CAZKIR010000083.1:9564-12049 GCA_964552835.1 uncultured Bacteroidales bacterium | reverse complement strand
CCATCCCCGTTGTCGGAGAAGCTAAGCCAATTAGGTTTGGTATCAGCCGTGATGGTCAGGCTTTCTTCATTATCCTCGTCGGCGGTTTGGATTTGATAATTATATTCATTATCGGTTTGCGCGAAGGTTACCGGGTTGGAAACGAACCTGGGCGTGTCGTTTACATTAGCCACGGTGATGGTAAAAGATTGGCTTACCGGTTCTGCCATCCCATCAGTAACTTGTAGTTCTACACTGTCTTCACCTACCTCCGGGTCCTTGGGCAAACCTTTTAGCTCGGCCGTGCCGTCCAGGTTGTCCTTGAAGATAAGCCAGTCAGGCTTTACCGGGGCGGTTATCTGAAGCACCGGGTTCAGGTCCGGGTCGCTGGTTTGAATATTGTACAGGTATTGCTGGTCCTCGGTGGCGCTTTCCACGGGCTCAGAATCGAATTCCGGGGCATCGTTTTCAGACAAGGCCACGAGTTTCACCGAGGCCGATTCATTGGCCATGAAGGTGCCGTTGCCCAGGCTGTAGGTGGGGGTAACCTGCACTACTTCCGATGAATCGCTGGCATCCCAAATTTTAAAAACACTCGCGTGGCCATTAATAAATCCATCTTTGGTGCCTGTCGTGATGTCATCGGCTGATGCCCTTATCTCGAGAAAATCGTTGGTGGAAATAAGGGTATCGACTATTGAAGCCCCAACACAGGTTGCGGAATCAAAGACCGCGATTTCATCGCCGGCTTCCAGATCATCGCCATCAATCGTGGCCTTGTGCACGTAAATATTCATATGGTCCAGCCCGTTGCCATCCCAAACGGGAGTAAAATGCTGGGAAAAAACAAGAAATACCGGGCTAATTAAAGCGAGCAGGGAGAGTAGATACTTTTTCATGATGGTAAATATTTTTATTCAAATGTATAAATTTCAATTGATTTATTCTACTAAAAGTGAAAAAGATGGGCAAATTATGCCCATCTTTTTATCCTGGTCAACGGATAAAGGTCATTCTACGGGTACTTGAGAAGCCTTCCGTTTTCATTTCATAGATATAAACCCCTTGGGAAACATAGCGGCCGTTATCATCGGTACCGTCCCATTCAATCAGGTGGCCCCCTGGCTCAACCACTTTATTCACCAGGGTTTTTACCTTCGTGCCCAGCAGGTTGTATACTTGTACCTGCACTTCCCGGGTTTTTTCCACGTGATAGCTGATACGGGTTTGTTCGGAGAAGGGGTTCGGGTAATTGTTGCCCAGGGATACGCTCAGTGGGGTCTCGTTTGCCACGCCCGTGTTTTCGGTTTTTGCCTTCAGCTTCACCAGGGTGGTGGCCAGGGCTTCATACCGGCCCTTGTAGCCTTCGGCCACGTTTGCCTCCACTTCCGTGATGACCTGCCCGGTGCTGGCCTGCCAGATGGCAAACCGGAGGGCATTGCCTTGCACGAAACCGTCTATTTCCTGGGTATAGGGATCATCCCTGGAGGTTGTGATGGAAACGAGCTGGTTGGTCCCAACAACCCCCGCGCCCACGCAAATTTTCCCGTCAAACAAGGCAATCTCGTCGCCGGTTTGCAGGGCTTTGCCATTTAAGGTAGCCCCTGTCACGAACACGTTCATGTGGTCCAGGCCATTGCCTTGCCATGCAGTTTCGAAAAATTCTGGTTCAGCCTGGTCGAGGCGGGTGGCCGAAAGGGTGTTTTTCAGGTTCGCGGTATTGTATTCCAGGTTTGCATTGGTGTTTACCTTAATCTTGTATCCCTTGCCGGGAATAAAGTTACCAATGTTGTCAATCCACCCGATATTTGGCAGTTGCTCGATGGAGCCCCCGGTTTCATCCTGCACTTTTACCAGGATGTTATCGGATATCAAGGCGCTCAAGAAATTGGACGCGGGTTTATCTTCAATGCCCGGGTATCCCACGATGTTCCAACCGGTAGACAAGTCAAAACTCACGGGCAACAGGATGGGCTGTCCGACAACGCGCAGGGTATCCGTGGCGCTCATTTTCACCTTGTAGCCCTCGGATATCATGTGGTTGCCAATCCCGTTGTTCCACTTGTTGTTAAAGTAGTCAATGGCCGCCCCCTGCTCATCTTGTATTTTTACAAGGGAAGCGTCCACTACCAGTGGGTTCACGAGTTTTAACAGGTTTTTCTCGAAGGGGGCCACGTTCATGGAAACCAGGTTCCACCCGGCATCCATTATCATGTCTTGCTCTACCGCCTGGCCGCGTATTTTCTTGAAGATGCCTTCCCTGTAGGTGCCTATCCAAAGATTGTTGGCACGGTCTACCGTGAGGGTATACACCTGGAATTCCGGCAAACTTGGGTCGTATACTTCCATGATTTTCCAATTGTCCCCGTCGTAGCGCCAGATGTTCCGGCCACTGGCAAAATACAAGATGCCGTTTTTGTCTTCCGCGATATCCGGGCAGTATTCCAGCGTCACCTCGAAATGTTCATCATGGGTGCCGTCCCAGCGGACTATGCCATTTGGTCCC
>CAZKIR010000083.1:3340-9554 GCA_964552835.1 uncultured Bacteroidales bacterium | reverse complement strand
GTCCCATGGCAATCCACATGTTGCCCTTGCTATCGGTGAACAACTCGTCAACAAATTTTTCCCCGCTTTCCCAACCGGTGGCTATTTCTATGGTATCCATATCATAATCGTACACGAACAATTTATCATTGGATGCAAAGAAGATATCCCCGTTCGCATCCTCGGCTATGGAGGTAACCACGTCAGAAGGAATGGTATATGAGTTCCAGGTGGTATCGTCGTACCGGTACACGCTGTTCCGCTGCCATTGTCCTACCCATATATTGCCCCGGCTGTCCTCGTAGAGGCACTCGGTTTCAAGTGTGTCGCCATCGGGTATATGGTTGGTGTAGCTGGCCCCGTCATACCGGGTGATGCCCCCCTCGTAGGTTCCATACCAGATATCCCCCGTGCTGGTATAAATCATGTCCCAGGCATAATCATGGGCCAGGCCATCCTCCTCGGTTATTACTGACCAAGATGAACCATCGAACACGGATACCCCGCGGAAGCCAGAGAAATATAGCTTGCCCTGGGCATCTTCAAAACTGCTAAACACGCCATCATGGGCCAGGCCATCACATTCATTGTAAGCTTCCCAGCCTTGTGGGTCAGTAAAGTCCCCGTGTACCGGGAAAATAATTTGCTCGTGGTTGTTATAGGGATACCCGTCTTTTTTGGTATACATTTCAAAGGTAATTTCGAAATTCCGGGTATACTCGTTGGTAGCCAAATCAGCCCCTGTCGCGAAAGTATGGACGATGGTATCGCCCGGGTTGATGACTGTTTCAATGGCGTTGGAATCTATGGCCATGCCATCTACCAGGTACCTGATAAAGATGGTATCGTTGGTGGCCGTGGTCCCGTGGTTGTATATTTCCACGCTAACGGTTTCATTGGAACTCAAGCCGCACTGGTAAACTGGTGAAGTCATTTTGCCAATGCCCACGTCTATAGATGGTTGGGCGTTGAAAATGCTCAGGTTGTCAAAAGCGAAGCCATCATAGGTTTCCCATGCATAGCTTGCGCCGTATATAATCCTTAATTTCACCTTGGGTTCACCGCCCAGGCCTACCAGGTGATGGCGCGCGGTTACCCAAGATGAATCCGTGATTTCCCCCCAACCATCTGAATTATAAGCTGCCCAATCAAGGGGGTAGTAATCATATTGATTATACCAATTCAATGAATCTCCATTTTCCCCGATGGTAAACCAGTAATACCCTCCATCTGTAGAAGCTTGTAAGGCAGCACCAGTGTTTTGTGCCAAATTTCTCCAAATGTCCATCTCGATGGCCGGGTAAGGCACGTCCGTGAAGTCAAAACAGGGGCTTTCCACGAAGGATTGTTCATTTATATATCCTTCCTGGGACATTGATAGTTTCGTGAACCAGGCGGTCGTATTGGTATCCCCTATGATCATCCCGCTGGGCGGTCCCAGTTGCCAGCTAACATCTGTAAATTCTTCACTTCCGGCATGCCAATAACCTAATCCTTCAAAGTCTTGCACGTATGGGAAAGTATCTATTATTGGCACAGACATGAGCCCTTTCACGATGGTATCGTTCCATGCCACCGTGTCGCCCGGTAGTTCAATCCAGGCTTTTAGCTCGTAAAAGCCGGAGTTTGATAGGTCCGCTGTTGTTAGGAAATCATAGCTAGCCATCTGTTTGGGCCATATGGTGTCCGTGAAGCTTTCCCTAACTTCTGTTCCGCCGTTCAGGGTATATACCACATCAAAGCCGGATATTTCCTGGTAGCCCTTGTTCACTATTTCCACGCCCACGGTTTCGGAGGCGGTGAGGCCGCATTGGCTTTCGGGGCTGTAGATATGGCTTATCATGCCATCGGTGGCCGGGGCGTTCTCGTATATCCGGAAATCATCAAAGGCAAAGCCTTCATTTTCATTATAATTCGAATCGGCCAGGAACAGCACCCGGAAACGCAGGGGTTGATCCATCGCGTAATCCAGGTCCCGTAAATCATGCCGCATGCTAAGCCAGCCCGTGTCTGAAGCATTTGTCCAGGCACCGCCTTGGTCAAATCTTTCATAAAACCTGTAATAATTGTCATTGTACCAATCTTCATCAAAAGCATAACCTATGGTCTCCCATGTATTCCCGCCATCCGCGGTGTATTGCAGGGCGGCGCCTGCTTCTGCATATCCCATATCCCGCCAAATGTTTAATTCTACCATCGGATCCACCATCTGGCTTAAATCAAAACAGGGGCTTTCCACGTGCGATTCCTCGTAATCGTTGTAACGACCGGTAAGGTTGGTAACCCATGCTGCTGTATCCGAGGCCGGCCCGCTAATTACTGTGCCAGAGGGGGAGCCCAGTTGCCAGGATGCATTATGGCCCATGCTGTTCCAGTAATGATTGGCGGCACCAAAGCCCTCGTGGTAAGCGCTATCTGGTGTTACCGTGATGATGGGCGAGTTGGTGAATTCTATGCCCGGGAAATGGTTGTTTTCCTGGAATTCATCATCCGGATAATTGATGCCCGCGTCCATGGTGTATTTCTTGTACTCGGATATATTGGCTGTTCCGCTAAAGTAGTATTCCATCACTTCGCCGGTATATAATGTATCGCTAATGGTTTCCATTACCGTGTCGCCGTCCAGGTAATAGTAAACCTTAAAATTACTGGCCGGTTGAATGCCCATGTTGCGGAACCTTAAGCCAATGGGTTCGTTACTGCCTGCCTCGCAGGCGTTGGTGTTGGACAAGATATCGATTAATTCCAGGTCGTGGTCCCGTATATCATCATATATTTCGAAATCGTCAAAGGCGAAGCCTTCGCCATTGGCCTCGTCTGCTTCGAATACCATCCTGAACCTCACCTGATCATGTCCGGCCACCCATTCGGGTAAGAGGTTAAAGACATCTCCCCATTCGCTGTCATTGCCTTGCCATCCAGGAAGAGAATTTTCACTATTAGTTATATTTCCAACATCATACCAATGATTGTTTTCCCATTCATTGCCAAGGGTTTCCCAGTAAACCTCGTGTTCCCCTCCTTGGTCGGTAGTAAATTGCAAGTAGGCGCCCCCGCTGGATTCAATATCCCGCCATATTTTCAGGCGTACGGCCGGCCGTATCATTTCCGTGAGGTCATAGCAGGGGCTTTCCACGGTGGCCTCGATATATTCATTGGAGGGGATTTCCCCGCCGAGGTTGGTTGCCCAGGCATTGCTTCCTGAATAGGCGTGATCGATCACGGACGCGGTTGGTTGGCCCCATTGCCACAGGGTGCCTTCTTGTCCCGGGGTCCAAAAATGGTCTTGGGTTTCAAAATTTTCCAATAAGTTATCATTGGCAGCAATAAAATGGTTGGGCTTATGCAATATTTTGATGTTGAGCAGGCTGTCGTTGTCCGGAATGGTATCACTCGTTAGTTCCGTCCAAACATTGATCTCGTATTCCCCCAAGGCGGAAAAATCCACGGGATGTGAATCCAGCATTGCCCATGCCTCATCTCCAGGGTTGATTTCATTATCAATTGTATGAATGAATTCATTTATTATACTGTCCTGGTGATAAACTTGTACTATTATAGGAAGGCTTTGGATGGCTTCCCGTCCGTAGTTTTTAACGCTTACTTCGATGGATTCTGAGCCCAAGCCGCAACCGGGTTGTGGATAATGATAAGCGCTAATGCCCACGTCATATTCCGGTTTTTCGTATATCCTGAAATTATCAAAGGCAAAGCCCTCGTGATTGTTATAATTTTCATTCTCGGTGGCGAAAACCGCGCGGAAGCGCACGTTGGGTTCGCCTGACAAGAAATCGATGTCCAGTTTTTTATTTTCCCAGTCATTTTGTTCATTTCCTGTCCAGCCATAGTTACCCAATGCATCCACGTAGCTATTATACCAGTTCATGTCTTGATTTCCCAAGAATTTCCAGCTTATGCCATCATCTATTGAATATTTTATGGCACCGCCTGCGCCATATTCTGTATTCACCCATACATCCAATTCCAGGTTTGGTGAAACCAGATCCGTAAAATCAAAGGCCGGGCTTTGCACGAAAGATCGTTCATGATCATTGTAGGGGCCAAAGGGGTTGGTTACCCATGCGTTGGGCGAAGAAGCCGGGTGGTTGATGACTTGTCCCCGTGGGTCATACAATTCCCAACTCGGGTTGTTCTCCCCGCCGGGCAACCAGAAATGGCCCGTGCTATCAAAGTCTTCTTCATAGGAGTTGTTGCCATTTACCAGGAGGGTGGGCAGGTTGGCCACTTTTTTCTCCATGAAATTGTTGCCCTGGTCACCATCGGCCGAATCGCGGAGCTCTACCATGATATGGTACAGGCCGTCAGCGGATAGGTCGGCGGGATTGGCAAAGGTATATTGTATAATCTCGGATTGATAAAGCGTATCCGGGAAAGTATCCGTTTCCCAGGTTTCGCCTGAATTCAGCGAGTAGGCCAGTTTGAAACCGGAAAGCGGCTCGATGCCCTGGTTTTCGATTTTAACCGTGATGCTGTCGTTGCCCGTGAAGTTGTTGGCACTGGTTTCAGGGGCCAGGATGCCCGTGATGGCCCCGTTAAAAGGTATTTCATCCTTGTACCAGTGGTGCACCAGGGTGTCCTTGTAGGTGGGGGTGAAATATCGATAAAACCCTTCCCAATCTTTTATTTCTTCATTTATCGCGTAGTAATACTCTACTTTCATATCATGTTCCAGGGGCAGTACAGTAGAATATATGTTATTACTATCCGGGTCTTCAAGCTGGTAGTACCTCCCCTCGTAATAATTATAAAGATCTACCGAATCCGTTCCGGGAATAAATATCCCTTTATCCACCTGGTAAGCCATGTTCACTTCAAAGTGCACATCTACCGGGGGCAAGCCTTGCAGCTCGATATCGCCCGTGCTGCCCATGTTTTCCCAGGTACTTATGCCGCTGCCGTTGCTCCAGTTCAGGACGGATTCGCGGGAGGCGCCATCGTCGTTGTCGGCCACGCTCAGGTCAAAACCAAAGATGAAGTTATTGTTCCAGTTCAAGCTATGATCGCGGACCAGGTTTTGCCAGGGTATCTTTATCTCATAGGTATAACCATCCGCGTTGTCGGCGTAGGCAGATTCCACGCCTTGCCAGTCGGCATTGTAGCCCGAGCGGTCCTGGGTGCCGTAGGCAAAACGGTACTGGTAGTTGTCATTCTCATCTTCCACGCAGCCTGTTTTATTGTTCCACATGTTGAAGAAAAGCTCGATGTTGTCGCCTTCCCAAGGGTTCAAGCTATGATGCTTGTAGTTGATCCTGGTATCGTCTGTTACATCAACAAAAACGCAGAAATACTTTTCATCTATATAAGTTTTCCAGGAAGCCATAAAATCCAGGGAATCCGGTGCACCCATTTCTACACGGTCGGCATGGTGCCATGCCAGGCTGTCCCACACGCTTTCGTTGGCCTGTCCGTCGATGGTAAGGCTGTCGGGGTGGAAGGTGGCCTGGGCGTACCTGGGCATTTGAACGGCATTGGCCACGCGTATTTCATCGATAAGTAAATCACCATATACATTTGTATAACCCTCTTTTATATAGAGGCTAATGCCGGCGATCCTGCTTGAATCAACAGGTATGGTGCCTGTACTGTCCCATGACAAGAAATTATTGTAATAATCCAGGTAGAATACGACAAAATCAGGATTGTTGGAAACGAATATTTCATGTGGCTCATAATCCGTAGCATTGCCGTAAATATCCCTGACATCTATTCGTATCATTGCCTCTTCCCAATTTAGGTTATTCATTCTGGCCTTGATGCTGAGGAAGGGTTTTTGCCCCATGTCTACCACGGCCGGGAAATTGTAATGCAGGGGGGCAGATGGATCCCCGTCCCCGGGCCGGTTAATTTCAACCCGGGCGTTGCCGCCTTCTTCAAATACCTGATAAGAAGGGTCTTCCCAGTGCCAACCTTGTATATCGTTGTCGTTAAAGCCTTCTATTAACTGGTCAGTATAAGGCAAGAAGGGCACATGGGCACTGTCATTTTCGGGTATGGTATCGCCCGCGGCCGATACCGCGCCGTGAATTTCCTGGTAATTGCCCGCCGAGAGGTCAACCGCGCTCGAAAAGACATGAAAATAATCCTGGTAAGGATAAACCGTGTCTGTCACGGTCTCGGTGGTGGTAGAGTCCCAGTTATCAAGGGTATAGCTTACGTCAAAGCCGGCCACGGGCTCCAGCCCGACGGGAACGGAGTGGGCATGGACGAGCTGCCC
>CAZKIR010000083.1:0-3330 GCA_964552835.1 uncultured Bacteroidales bacterium | reverse complement strand
TTGCCGATGACAAACACCACGGAATCTTGTTGGTCCGCGTCCGCAAAAGGCCTGTCAATTTTTATCAATACCAGGTCTGTATCGGGTTTCATGACCACCTGGTTCTCGTAGGCGCCTATATCTATTTGCCCGCCATACAAACGGGGCTGGTGTGCCAGGTCTTTATCGATGCCTTCCAGCAGGGCCGTGTCCGGGTGCCCGCGGTTGATCAGGGGGGAGTTGTCCAAGAGGTGAAAATCCATGCTGTCAGGCTCTGCGAAGAGGGGTTCCATGTCCATGTTCATCTCGCCGGTATAGCCCCCTTGTATGTTTGAATGGGAGACAGATTCATTGGAATTTTCTTGATTAAAAATCTGATCCTCTGTATTTCCACCAATGATGCTGTTATATATCTCGTAATCGCATTCCTGCATGTACACCCCACCGCCATTATTAGCCACGTTATTCACGATGGTGGCGTTCACGATAAAGGGGTTGGATTGATAGCATTCCAGGCCTCCGCCAACTGTATTTGCCGTGTTGTCATGTACAAGGGTATTAAATATTTTTGTATAGGACTGTGACATCTTGATGCCGCCGCCGATATCATCCGATTGGTTATGGTGCACGTGGCAGTTCACGATTCTCGGGTCCGAACCGTAAATGGCTATGCCACCGCCCCTGAATGCCGCGTTATTGTTGTGTATTTCCAGGAGGGCCAGGGTGGGGGATGAATTGTTCATGCACCGGATGCCGCCGCCGGTATTATATGGCCATTCCCCGGTGGCATTCCCGTTGGTAATTTGAAAACCAATCAGTTGCGCGTTGGATTCCCCGTTTTCAAAAAGCACGACAGGGGCATTGTTGGAACCGTCAATGATGGTACTGTCTATATAAGCGGGATCGTCCGTGAGCAGGTAGCGGGAAGAAAGAATAACCTCCTTGCCTTCAAAATTGATGTTTTCATAATACGTGCCGGGTTCCGCGATGATGGTATCGCCCGGGAACACCTCGTGTATGGCAAACTGGATGGTCTCGTAAGGATTGGCTTCCGTGCCCGCGCCCAGGGTGTCTGTTCCCGTGGTGGAAACATAGTTCACGGGCCTGTGGGGCGCCACGTCGGCCATCAGGGTGACCTTGTATTCCGGGATAAGCGAATCGTTGGAATAAATGGTGATGGTCGATTCATAAAAACCCGGGTCGCCGGCGGTAAATGAAACCGTGAAATTCCGGAAACCGCCTTGTTCCAGGGTGTCTGTTAGGTTTTCCGTCGTGAAGCTGGTGTTGGAAGAAATAATGCTGTCAATGTACAAGGGGTTGATGCCGAAGTTGGAAATTTCTAATTGCCAATTTTCTGATGGCTCTTCGTAGGCCGGGTAGCGGCCCAGGTGCACGGTATCGTCGTGTGGCACGAACCCGCCTTGTTCGGTGATGAGGATCAAGGTGGGATCGGCCGGGTGGCCGCCGCTCGCGTCCATGAGCTGGGCATCGCCAAAAAGGCCGGCATCTTGCCAGGCATCATCGTTTGGGCTGTTCCAGGCAAGCTTTGCTTCCCGTTCAGAACCATCGTTATCAGCTACCATCACGTCAAAACCAAAGAGGTAGCCCAGGGTAGGCGGGCCGGTTTTTAGCTCTTCCCAGGTAAAGGACATTTCCATGCTGTAACCTTTTGGAGAACTCGTGGTATATTGGTCAAAGTCGATCCCTTCCGGGTTGCCCTGCGTGTAAGAACCGCCCATCCCGTTCGTGTGCAAATCTACTCCCGCCTTGCCCCAGGTGAAACGGTACTGGTAATCATTTTCATCATACCCCGGGGTATTGGCATTGTCCATGTCAAAGTAAAGTTCCACGTTGTCGTTTATATAGGCATCGACCATTACATTTTCCAAATAATCATCATTTACTTCCACCAGCACGTAAAATTTTTCGTGGTCCCAACGGGTTTTAAAGCGGGCGTTTAAATCAAATGAGTCGGTAGGCATTTTTTCAATGACAAAATGGTCTAATGGCAGGAAGGGGACACTGTCCCACGCGGCCTCGTTGCCCACGCCATCTATACTGATGGAATCCAGCCGTTCGGCCACGGGGTTCATTTTTGGTTGGGGTTTGCCGGGATTGTAGCCGTTTTCGGTGGCCAACTGGGTGATTTCATCTTGGCCCAGGGGCCGGTTGTATACCCGGATATCGTCAAGAATGCCATGAAAAGGGTTGTAAGCAGATGGGATGTAATCGCCAATGGTAATGGAAGTAGCATGTTGTGCTATATTGCCCGAGGCAGGGATAGCCTCATCCAATTCCCCGTTCCAATAGAGTTTGACCGTATCCCCGTCATAGGTCACGGAAAGCAATTGCCAGTATCCAATGCCTACCCGGTCTGGTGAACCGGTAAACATGGATTCACTGCCCGTGGAGTCCCAAAAACTAAAGTAAATGGAATTGTTCATCACGGCAAACTGGTAGTTGTCCCCGTTATTCCTTTCACTTATAATGGTATATTGGGTTTCGCCCAGGTTTTCGGGGTTTACCCACGCGGAAATGGTCAGTTGGTCAGTCCCGCGTATGGTTTCTATATCATTCATGTATTGGATGTAATCCTCCGCGCCATTAAAGAAAATGGCCGAGGCTGTTTGATCAAATCGGTCGTTGACAGATCCGGGATATGATGTTTCATTATACTCGACCAACCCAGAATCTTCACTATAAGCTTCATAACCGCTAAAAGAAAAACTAGCGACAAGTCCCGAGTCCGGGATGCTTTGGGCTTGGGTCAAAACAAGAGAAAAAAGAAAGAAAACAAGTGTTAAAAGGGAAAAATGGCGATGTGATTTCATGGCAGTTGTTTTTTCAATGAATAAATAAAAATTATTTTATTAAAGGATAAGGGTTTACCTTCTCCTGTCATAAAAAAATACCAAAGTTAAATATAAGCATTATAGTAATTGATTGTTCCTGAAAGGTGTAAAATTATTGTAAAAATTAGGGGTATGCCGGGTTTGGCTAATAACAAGGATTTTGGCGATCCCGTGTAAAAAACAGATAAACTGTTGGGCCGGTCCATAGGCTGATTTTTTTTTTTAGGGTTATAAAAAAGCCTCGTGGATTTATACGAGATTTTTTTATTGGGGTTTAATTTTTTTTGTTTTTTTTTTGGAAGTTGGGAGGTTGGGAGGTTTGTAGGTTTTTAAGTTTGTAAGTTTTTAAGTTTGTAGGTTGGGAGGTTGGTAGGTTGGTAGGTTTTTAGGTTGGTAAGTTTTTAAGTTTGTAGGTTTATAGGTTGTGAATAGCAGGAAGCACGGAGCGTTGGGCCCCTTTAGGGGATTTAGGGGTGCGGGGTGGGATTATTTGGAATCG
>CAZKIR010000082.1:11677-12093 GCA_964552835.1 uncultured Bacteroidales bacterium | reverse complement strand
AATTAAGGAATTAAAAGAAATAAAACCGGATGTAAGAATTGCTTACCATTCCGATGGAAATATCTACGACATTATACCTGATCTTGTCGATATAGGCATTGATATATTAAACCCCATTCAAATCGATTGTATGGATCCTGAAATACTTAATGAAAAATATGGAAAAGAACTATGTTTTTTTGGTGGATTATCCGTACAATCTACTTTGCCTTTTGGTAGTGCACATGATATCCGGGAAGAATATAGCAGGTTAAAAAATTCGCTTGGAAAGGATGGTGGATGGATTTGTGCTCCCACTCATCATATTCAGTTAGATACACCGATAGAAAATTTTTTTGCTTTATTGAAAGAGATAGGAATTGAAGATAAAAGAAAACAATGTACGAAATTTTAGTAGTGCCGTGGGCAGGGACAAT
>CAZKIR010000082.1:3747-11667 GCA_964552835.1 uncultured Bacteroidales bacterium | reverse complement strand
CAATAATAAAAAAAACTTTGGGTTTTCAGCGCGGTGCGTTAAGGATTAAAAATTAAAAATAATTTCAGAATCAGTTAAATAATCTCTTATAAAAAATGAGGACACTAAAATATTGTAAATCCTTTTCCAATAAATCAATATGGGTACTTTTTGGGGCTTCCATGCTTTTTATGTCCACCGGTACCAGGAATTGCCTCAATGCCCAGGACAAGTATGCCAACATTGGGGTTAAACAATATAATACAAGGGAACATTTGCTGGAAGAAAAAGCACCACTGCCACTTGAAAAATTATTTCTGCCGACAGGCCATGAACCTTCAGCCGTTTTCCGGGAAACAGAAAAGATGGATACGGATGCGGAACTGGAACAGGAATTGGAGCGTATGCGCGAGAAGTACAAGCCTTTTACGCGCAAGCTCGCACCTGATGTTCCCAGGCACCGAAAGAAATGGCCGTTAGAAACTTTCCAATGGCGCGTTGCCGGGGATAATCCCGCGAATTTTCATAATGTTTTGGAAGGCAAAGGCCAGTGGAAAGAAGTCAATATCCCGCACTACGCCCCCCCTGTTGGCAGGGCCACCACGTATTATTATAAAGCCATTGATATTACTGAAGATATGTTATCAGATGGCGCGTTGTACCTTTGTTTTAAAGGGGTGGATTATAAAGCAGAAGTATATCTTAATGGGATTTTTGTTGGGCAACACGAGGGGTTTTTTGCCCCCTTCGAATTTGATATTTCCGGATTGGCCAAAAAGGGCGAGAACAAGCTTCTCGTGAAAGTTGAGAATGACATCACTACAACAGGTGGGGAAAATGATAAAGGGCAAAAAGTGATCGGCGATAAAATTTATGCCGCTACAGGCCCGGGATATGACGAACCCACCAAAGGTTGGCATCACTGCCCGGCGGCCATGGGCATTTACCAGGATTGTTATATCGAATCGCGGGCAAAAATCCACGTGAATGACCTGTTTGTAAGGCCACGACTGCAAGATAGCATCGCTGAAGCCTGGATTGAAATCAACAACCGTTTGCCTTACAATGAAAAGATTAAACTTAACATCAGCATGTATGGCCAGAATTTTAAAAAAGTTATTCACGATGACCTTGAATATATCCCAAAAACCACCATTGTTCCGGGCATTGGCGATTTAGACAAGCCTACCGACAATCAATCAGTCCATTTGCCCATGATGGGAGGGTATGTAAATTATCTAAAGCTTACCCTGCCGGTACCCGAATTCAGGTTGTGGTCACCACAGGCACCCTGGTTATATGAATTACAGGTAAAGGTAATAGACAAAAACGGGGAGCTACTGGATGTCCAAAGACAGGAATTCGGTATGCGCTCCTTTTCAATGGACACGGCTAACATACCCAGGGGCCGTTTGTATTTAAACGGCAAACCCATAAGGTTGCGTGGCGCCAACACCCAGGGCCATCTGCAAAATTGCGCGATAAACAAGGACTGGGATCAATTGAGGGATGATATCCTATTGGCAAAAATCGCGAACATGAATTACCTGCGCATAACCCAGCGCCCGGTGCAGGATGAAATCTACTCATACTGCGATATGCTTGGGTTAATGAACCAGGCAGATTTGCCCCTGTTCGGTACGCTTAGCAGGAACCAGTTTAGCGAACTGGTAAAGCAGGCAGGTGAAATGGAACGCCTTGTCCGTTCACATCCCAGCACCATCATGGTCACCTACATCAACGAGAGGTTTCCCAACGGAGAAGGTTTTCCGCAAAGAAGTTTCTCAACCCCAATAGAATATAAAAAGGTTTTTGATGCCCTGAACCAAGCCGTGCATTTACAAAACCCGGACAGGATTATTAAACCCGTTGACGGGGATTATGATCCGCCCGCGCAAGGCCTGCCCGATAACCACTGCTATAACATGTGGTACAATGGCCATGGCCTGGAAGTCGGGAAAATGCATAAAGGCTATTGGCAACCTGTAAAACCCGGGTGGTATTATGGTTGTGGTGAATTTGGGGCAGAAGGACTTGACAGGGTGGGAGTGATGAAAAAATACTACCCGGACGAATGGCTGCCAAAAAACAAGGAAGAAGAAAAACAATGGACACCAAACCAAATATCCATGTGCCAGACAGGGCGTTTTCATTACATGTGGTTTAATACCCAATACAGTCTCCAGGAATGGTCAGAAGAAAGCCAGGAATACCAGGCAATGGCATTGAAGACTATGGCCGAAGCATTTAGAAGGGACTCCCGTATGGTTTCTTTCGCCGTGCACCTTTTTATTGATGCCTGGCCAGGAGGGTGGATGAAAGCCATCATGGACGTTGACCGGCAACCGAAAAAAGCGTATTTTGCTTACCGCGATGCCTTAAAACCCCTCATGGTAAACCTTCGCTCCGACAGGGATAAATATTTCATTACAGACACGATAAAAGCCGAAGCCTGGATATGCAACGATTTGATTGAAGCCCCGGAGGGCTGCCAGTTACACTACCAGTTTGAACAAGACGGGCAGATCGTTTTCGCGAACAAAACGAAGGCTCTGATACCTTCCTGCAGCTCGAAATTCAACGGTTTTCTACAGTTTGCAGCGCCTGATGTTGAAAAACGCACCTCTTGTTCCCTCCGGTTATCGTTGTTTGATGAAAAGGGAGAGGTAATGGATCAGGCGGAATTGCCCATTGAAGTGTTCCCCGAAACGGAAGAAATACACCAAAATATATATGTTCCGGTCAATCAATCAGGTAAGGCCTATTCATTGGCCAGGGATGCCGGGGGTAATATGACCAGTGATATAAACCAGGCTGAGATCATCCTCTTTGACAAATTCGCAGATTACAAACAAGATTCTGCCAGGATAAACCAACTCGTGAAAAAGGGGGCTAAGCTAATATTTCTCCAACTCCCCGAAGGAAAATATGTAATTAACCAGGATGAAGTTAACATATCCAATACCACCATGGGCGAGTATTATTTTGTCTCGCCCGAAAGTGGCCATGAGCTTACAAGACCATTTCAACCGTATGATTTCAGGTTCTGGTATGATGAATCAAAAGGCTATATTGCACCTATCTTGAGCGCCTACTTTAAAGGTGAAGGGTGGGAACCGGTATTAAGCAGTGGCTCAACCGGGTGGACAAGTAAAAGTGAAAAAATGATCGCGGTAGGAAAAAAATCACATGGAAAAGGAGCTTTTTACCTATCCCAAATTGATTTATCCGGACGGGTAAACGAAAATCCAACAGCTAAAATATTTTTTATCAATTTATTAACAAAGTAAAGAAAGCAACAAGTCTAACAAATACAAGAATGTAATTACATGAAATCAATTCATTCAGGGATAGCCAGTACCTTTTTAGTTTGCTTTATGGTCTGCATGTCAATTTCTTATGTACATGCACAATTCCGGAATGAAAACGCCGGGGAAAATATCGCCAAAGACGCGCGCGCCTCCTCTCAAGGTGAATCCGTAGCAGGATTCCAAAAAAACACCCGGCCATGTGCCCAGTGGTTCCCACGGGCCGGGCTGGGCCTGTTCATTCACTGGGGCATACACAGCCTTGCCGGTATCCAGCCCTCCTGGGCAATGATCAAAGACTACCCCTACGTGGATAACCGGGATTATGATACGCCAGAAAAATATTACAAGCTGGCACCCCAATTTAACCCCAAAAATTATGATCCCGACAAATGGATGAAAGCAGCGGCTGGGGCAGGATTTACTTATGTGGTACTAACCACCAAACATCATGACGGTTATTGCCTCTGGCCTTCGGAATATGGCAGGTATTCCACCCGGACTTTCATGAATGGCAGGGATTTATTAAAGCCTTACGTGGATGCCTGCAGAAAACACAACCTCAAGGTAGGTTTTTATTTTTCTCCCAGGGACTGGTCATATCCCGGATACCCGATGAAATACGCGAATTTTAATTACCATAACAGAAACCGGGCCGATCTCGTTCCTGACAGCCTTAAATGTGAGGAGGCCTTTGAAACTTTTTATCGATATACCAGGGGGCAGTTGCACGAATTGCTTACCCGCTATGGCCCTATTGATATCTTGTGGTTTGATGGCCTTCGTTGGCCAGGTATAGAGAACATTAAAACAGGGGAAATTCATGAATGGGTGCGATCCTTGCAGCCTGATATTTTAATGAACGAACGATGGGGCCATGCGCATGGCGATTTTTATACTGAAGAGTGGTTCATGCCGGAAAACCCGCCGCCTTATGAATGGTGGGAATACACCATCTCGTGGAAAGGCCACTGGGGGTACAGCCCACACTTACCTTATCAATTCAACAATAACCAGATCATCGAAAGACTGGTTGATGTCAGGAAATGGGGAGGTAACTTCTTGCTAAATATCGGCCCGGCACCTGACGGCAGTATGCCTGAAGGATTTTATGAAAGGCTCGATTCGCTCGCGAGCTGGATGCAACATCACAAAAAATCAGTTATCCATACCAGTCCGCTGTTATTTCCGGACAATTGCAATAAACCTGCCACGAGAAATAATAAAGAATGGTTTGTTTTCTTGATGCCAGATGATAATGGCCTTGTCGAGATTCACGGGGTAAATAAACCGGAAAGAATTTATTTGCTAAATGACCAACAAGCGGTTCCTTTTTTTTACGAGGATAAAAAAATCTCCCTTACGATCGATATGGCCCGGAGGAACAAGCAAGTTCAGGTAATTGCCATTCGGTGGGGGGCTGGTTAATATAGATATTCTGGGTTCTGCACACCCGGTAATAAGGGGTTTGTGCCTTGATATATAGTTTGTTATATTTTTTTGAGGGGCATTTTATATTATTTTCTTGATTTCAGGCAGCGGTTATTACAAGGTGAACAAAATAGCAGCTAGTTTGAATGTAGCTTGTTTAATTCTTTAAACAGCCGTATAAGGTCATTTTCCTTTCTTAACCTGATGCCTTTGGTCCAGAGAATTTTTCTTATTTCTTTTTTTAATGAAGGGAACGTGCGGTAAAGGGCCCAACGGTTCTGCGAAACCCTTTCAAGCTTGCCATTAACGCGTGTATAATATGCATGGGCCAGGTTCATTTCATCGCTATAGCTTAAATACCTGACCTCCCGGTAGGCCAATAAGCGGTATTTTCCCTGGCAGAGAACCTGCATGAACAATTGGTCTTTGTTTACAGAACCTGCAGGGGAGGCATCTATTTTTTCAAAATGTGCCGGGGGCATATCGCCATCTTTAAGGAAGGTAAATGATTTTATGTTCGGTTTTTCCAGGATGATGGCCTGGAAATCTGTATCACGCACCCATAATAGTTCATCACTCAGGGCATGGTAGCGTATATGTATGCCCGGTACCTTCCGGTTATTTTCAAGTGTAAGGGTACCTTCCTGCCAGTCGTTGTAATACTGGATGCCATGGCCCACATGCTTGTCAATAAACATTTTCCCGGTTAAATGAACGGTTTCAAGTTTTTCCTTCAAGCCATCCCTCCCGCAATGGGCATTTTGAGCGTTCATGCTGGTGAACAGGCTTAGTAAAGCGAACAGGTGGATGTAAAGATATTTCATAATGACTATTTTACTTTAAATTCTAATAATCTAGCTACCCTATTGCCCCTGTTGGTGATGCCATTTATTATGACTTCAAATGTATTCCCGAGGTCGGGTACTGTAAAAGATATTTCTTTTTTCTGGCCTTTTCCCAGCAGGATTTGGGGTTCCCATATCAAGGATTGCCTGAAATCGGGCACCGTGACAGGCTGATCAACCGTGGCAGGCTTGTCATGTTGGTTATTGGCCGTGGGTACCGAATTCAGGTAAAAATGGTTCTTCCTGCTAAAGTAGGCATCGAATTTCTCCGGGTGATGGGTATATATCGAAAGGATGCCATGAAACGTAAGGTTGCCATAATATACCCTGGTATGGGTTACTTCAATCTTTTTTATTTCTTTAGTCCCCAAACGCCTGATTTGTGAAAGGTCATTAATCATTACCCCGTCAATAAAAACAGTGGCATTCTCGTCATATTGTAAACCATTTTCCGGGTCGTTTACCTTAATGGTAGTGGTTTTGTCCTTCTTGTTATACTTGTAGCGGACCGCTGGCAAGATGTTTTTCGAGATTTCCAGGAAATCCAGAAGCTCCACGTATTCTTCCGGGTAAATCACGTAATCAGGCCGGAACTTGAAATTCATCATCTTGTTCGTGTGAATGCTCGTGTCTCTTGCATTTTCATGGTTTTTATTGTCTTTATTAAATATTCTACGGGTAAGGTGCAATTTCCGGCTGTATTCCAAATATTCTGCAGGCAGGTGTATTTCCCTCGTGTTTTGCTCATGCTGATTTGCCAGGTTTTTCCCGGATATTTCCCACGAGATGTCGGAATGATCTACTTTCTCGCTTATTGATTGGAATAAAAGCGCCTTGTTGTCGTAGGAGGTATCTAAACTGAAATAGAACACCCCGTTCTCATCGGTGGTAGCATAGGTGAAACAGGATTGGTGGCCCCTAACAAATAAACCAATTGTCATGTTTTTACATGGGGATCGCGTTTGCTTGTTGGTAACCCTTCCCTGCAGGGCAAATCCAAAGTCCTCTAATATATGTGAATTCCCGGCCATAACATTCGGGTCCTTCCATACATAGAAACCAGGGGGCATGGTTTGAAAAAAAGTGGTCTGGTCATTACGAAGGTATTGAGGCAATGCCTGGCTATAATATTTTAATTCTGCTGCCATGTATTTTATAGCATAAGGATATGACCCGGGCATCTCGTGGGATGGGGCTTTTTCAGCTATGGAAACGGAAATATTTGCCTGTTCACCTGGTGCCAGGTTTAATGTTTCCACGGATAGCTTACCCCTGTCGCGCTTTTTATAAACTGTTTTGTCCAGGGCAGCATGTACCTTGTCATGAGATGTTGTTTGGGGTACATGAAACAACTGGTTATAAATGGTTTGTCCCGCTGGGGTAATTAGGCTTGCATAAAACAAACCTGTTCCTATATCCCTTATCGGGATTTTTTTGGTTTCTTCTCCTTTCGAGGGAATAAACTCCAGGCTGTGTATTACATATCCATTCTTTTCAATATCCAGCTTGTAGGATTTGACCTGTGGCCGGTTTGCAAAGTGTTTAAATGAAAAACGCACGGATTTGTCATCCGGCATGATCATAACGCGGGCTTCCGGGGCCGCGGGCAAGGGCAAGCGTATTGTTTGGTTTCCACCGGGGACTTCCAAAGTACAAGTGTATTGCCTGTTGGCTTCCGCGTGTATATCAAAATGGCCGTACCCGTTGTTATCGGTTCGCGAACGAATGATTTCATTGCTGTCCAAATCACTGACTGTAAAAGCACAACGAGGGAACGGGGAATATATGCCCACGGTATTTACCTGACCGGCCAATAGCTTGCCGCCGGTTGGGCGGACGGTAACAGCCGGGGGCAAATCATTGAAAGCATGGCTTTTCGTGCCCGGTTCAACGGGGTTTTTAACCTGAACGATATAAACGGGTGATTGAAACAAGTAACCCTGGTCGACATTGCGTTGCCAGTTGGTATAAGCCCTGAGCCGGTAAAGGCCTGTTTGTATGGTGTCGGGTATGCTGATAGCACCGTAATTTGCCCCGTTTGTGACGTTTAAACGCCATTGGCAAACCGTATGCGAATGGTTGGCTATTTCAAAGTACACCACGCGGCTTTTATGTTCCCATTTTCCCCGGGCATCACGGGTAATATACACTTTATGCCGGAGTATCTCCCCGGTAACGTACACTTTCTTGTTGGTATGTACAACAATCTTCTCGTAATTTTCCCGGAGGCATTCTTCCGTGTTTTTGCCATAGGTGCCTGAGGCATTTAAAAATGCGCAGCAAACCATGATAGCAATAAAGGAGACAGTATGTTTCATTGTATCTTTCATTCCTTGTTATCATATTAAAATTCAATC
>CAZKIR010000082.1:0-3737 GCA_964552835.1 uncultured Bacteroidales bacterium | reverse complement strand
CTGATTTACCCCAAAAAGAAAAAACTAAGAGAGCTTCAACGATTGGTATGGCCGCCTTGGCTTTCTTCATATTAAAATTCAATCCAAAAATCAGGTGGAATGGTATCTTGCCGCCCTTCTTTATAAGGCATATCGTATGATTCCAATTCCTTTGATGTCAGCTCTACCTCTCCCGCGGGTGTTACTGTCATCAAAAAAGCCTTTATTATGGTTATTTTCGAGGCCGTTTCAAATAAGCCAATGGTGGTTTGGCTGGTATCGTTGGTACATTTCACGTTCCCGTGTGTTTTCGAAGGGATTGGGTCGAAAATATAATTTTCACTGCCCAGTTGGTCAACGATGTTCTTATTAAAGCGCCAGGCATTTTCAGTAATCCGGTAAATATCGTTTACAGTAACCCATCCCCTTGGTTCGTGAACACTTGAGGTTTCGGTAGCAGTACTGTCGTCTATACCCGGGTATACCAGGATGCCAATGTTCCAACCAGGTATCCTTTGTTTTTCATTTATTGAACCGCTTTCCTGAACGAAGGGTATCTCGTTAAGATATCCCTGGGGCTTCCAAATATGAACCGGTACAGGATAAGGCTGCTCGCAAGTAAAACAAAGAAATGGATACCACCACTCATAGTAATATTGTAACAAATAAGTGGTTGATGTTCTCAAATAATACCTGGAGGTATCCTCGTTTTTAGCTGATAGGTTAAGATTGCAACAAGTGCGATTAAATGTAGTAATATTCCCGTATGAATCGGGCCTTTGAAATGTTACTTCGCCACTTTCGCCGCTTATATTGATATCCTTTAAAGGCGGATGGATGGTTTCGTAGCCTGATTCATACACCAGGCCGTTTTGCAGGCGGATGTACAGTTTGTAACTTTTCCCCACCTCGCCGGTCAATTGGTTTGTTTTCGTGGCATAAGTACCAGACTGCCTATGGGATAATGTCCAGCTATTTCCTTCTTCCCCGGTAATTTGCACCATCGCGTTGGTGATGGGCATTCCTTGTTTATCGGTGCCAAAAGGGTTGGCATAGCTCAGGCTTACCTTGTGCGGGCCGGCCGTGTTGTCCATTTTCCCGTCCACCACCAGTATCAATTCGCCCGTGTCTTTGATATCGGGGTAGTAAACCTCCTGGCAAGCGGACAATGTGAAGATCACCAACAGGGCCGTTACCATGTTGATCAGGTATGATATTATATGTTTCATTTTAACAGGTTTATTCATCATTAAAAAATAAAATTGTAGGTTAAGGTTGGGAATGGGATACCGATAAGGTATACTTTGTACATACCATGGTCTTTAATGGTATTGTATAAATCATGGTCGGGTTCCCTTTTATAAAACACCGAGTAAGCATTTTTCCTGCCGTAAACATTCATGATGGTCAAAGTCCAGTTGCCTTTCCACTTCTTTTTCAACCGCAGGCTCTCGTATAAATGAATGGATATATCAAGCCGGTGATAATCAGGAATCCGGTGGTTGTTCCTTTTGGAGAAATAGGCCACCTGGTTTTTACCGAAAGTGAACATGTAATCGGGAACGTTTACCGGGCGCCCGGTGGCATATATAAAATTACCCGATATGGCCCAACGCTTGTTTAGGTGGTAATTGGCCGTGACAAATAAATCGTGCGGTTTATCATAAGATGATGGGAAATACTCGTTACCGTTTATCATGTCGTGTTCAAGGTTACTGGTGGTTTTTCGCAAAGACCTGGAGTAAGTATACCCCAGGGTACCTTGTAGTTTGCCCCTGTTTTTTTTCACGGATAGTTCAACACCATAATTTTGCCCGATCGCGTTTAACACGTCCCTTTCCAGGTTGGGGTTCAGATTGAGGTTGGCATCGTTCCTGTATTCAATAACATTTTCTAATTTTTTGTAGTACAATTCAATGGATGTTTCAATGCTGTTGTCAAGAAAATTTTGAAAATACCCGGTTGACACGATATTGCTTGTCAGGGGTTTAATATGACTATCGGAGAGTTTCCAGCGATCATCGGGTATAGAGAGCGAAGTATGGGAAACCAGTGATAAATATTGGCTGCTCTTGTTATAGCTCAATTTAACCGAATTGTTATTGTCAAGTTTTAAGACTGTGGAAAAGCGAGGTTCAATATGCCAGTAGGGTTGTATGATTTTACCCTTTTCGTAACGGGTAGAATTGACGATGGATTCATTTGTTTTTATTTCATTGTCAAGATATTTATAGCTTATACCAGGTCCCGTGTAAAAATAATGTGAGTACCGGATCCCCGCGTTAAAGGTTAGTTTTTCACTGATATTGTAGACGTCGTTAAGGTAAATCCCTGTTTCATATGCATTTTCATTTTCCATCTCAACCGGTGTAAGCATGGTTACTTCTTCCAGGGGGTCAAGTTTGCCGGGCATTGAATTATAGTGGATGCCCTGTATACCCATGGTAAAGTGATGTTTGTCAATGGCAGTATAGGTAAAGTTCAGGCGGGCGCTTTTGTATTCCATCGTGGCAAATTTACGGCCCTTACGATAAACCGTGCCCAGGTTTTCCCTGGTCACATCATACCGGCTGTACGCGAGCATAAGCTCTGATAATAAAGAACTGTTATAAGTGTGTTTCCATGTAAAAGAACCCAGGTTGTTCCCGTAATTATATACCAGGTCACCGGCATAATCAAAATCATCATTGCTGGTATAGGCGAATAATCCGAACCTGTTGTTTTCCAGGTTTATATCTACCAATGCATTGAGGTCATAAAATCCGGCAGAACTCTGCTGCAGCTCATAATTATTGATTTGCCTCAGAAGAAAATCGGAATAATTGCTTCGCCCGCCAATTTTCACGAAAATTTTTTCTGTAACCGGCCCCTCTGCCATCAGCCGGCTGTTAAAAATACCCAATCCACCTTTCAAGTCAAATTCTTTCCCGTTGCTGTTGCGCAAGCCAATATCCATAACCGATGATACCCTCTCACCATAGTTTGCCGGGATATGCCCTTTGTAAAGAGAAAGTGATGTCACTGCATCCGGGTTAATAACCGATAAAAGCCCGAATACATGCGAGGTATTGAACAAGGGTGCACCTTCCACCAGGTACAGGTTTTGATCCTCACCGCCGCCCCGCACGTTTATGCCCGAGCCAAATTCTCCTATCGATTGAACACCAGGCATGGTTACCATGCTTTTTATCAGGTCTTTTTCGCCGGTTAAATTGGGCAGGCTTTTAATTTCTTTTGAACTTAGTTCAAGCATGCCCATTTGTGACCCGCTAATGTTTTTATCGGCCCTGTTGGCATAAATTACTACTTCGTCAATATCGTGCGAGGTTTCAAACAATTCAATATGTAGTTGCCCATCGCTAAGAATTTTGGTTTTATAGGTAGCTTTTTCAAAACCAATGCATGATGCCACTATGTTATAAGTACCGGGTTTTAATGAAAGACTGTACTTTCCTTCGGTATTGGTAATAACCCCGTTGGTGGTATTTTCAACATGAATGGTCGCACCCAGTAGATAATCTCCCGTGGCCCCATCTATTACGGTGCCCGTAAGTGTGGCTTTTTTCTTATTGCCCAGCTTGTTTGCCGATCCCACTGTAATAATAGAATAATCAACCATATCACCAGCGTATTCTTGCAAGTTACCGGTAACAAGCGCCAGTTGTTCCCTTGGCACGAAAACCACCATATCTTGTTTTATCACGATACCAGTAAAAGCCTTGAGGTATGAAAGGATTGAAACAAATTTTTCTACAGGT
>CAZKIR010000081.1:9068-12181 GCA_964552835.1 uncultured Bacteroidales bacterium | reverse complement strand
GGCATCCTGAACAATTTGGAATTGCAATTTTCCAACGAGCCCGCGCGCCATAAGTTGCTCGATTTTATCGGTGATATCTCGTTAATCGGGAAACCTTTAAAAGGGCGGTTCCTGGTTAGCCGGCCCGGCCACCATGCCAATACCGAATTTACCAAGATGCTCTTGAACGGGAAGCAAAAGGAGAAAAACAAGAATACCCCCCCCGAGTATGATAGCAACAAGGATCCCTTGATCAATATTAACCAGATCATGGAAATCCTGCCCCATAGGCCACCTTTCTTGCTAGTCGACAAGATATTAGAGATGAGCGATACGCGCATTCTTGGGCTAAAAAACGTGTCGATGAACGAGGGCTATTTCGTGGGGCATTTCCCGGACGAACCCATCATGCCCGGCGTATTGCAAGTGGAGGCCATGGCACAGGTAGGCGGTATCCTGGTACTTAACACGGTGCCCGATCCAGAAAATTACCTCACGTATTTCTTGAAGATTGAAAACGCGAAATTCAAGCGAAAGGTAGTGCCGGGCGATACCATCTTGTTCCAGTTAGAATTAAAAGAACCCATCCGCCGGGGCATTGTCAGCATGCATGGAAAGGCCTTTGTTGGCGATACGATCGTTATGGAAGGTGACATGATGGCACAAATCGCGAAAGTTAAAAATTAAGAAAATTTTTATAGTACTATGAACCAACCACTTTCTTACGTTCATCCAGAAGCAAAAATTGCTGATAATGTTGTAATAGAACCTTTTGTGAATATTGCCAAACATGTCGAGATCGGTGAAGGGACCTGGATCGGCTCAAACGTGAGTATCATGGAAGGGGCACGAATAGGAAAAAACTGCCGCGTATTTCCAGGGGCAGTTATCTCGGCCGTTCCGCAAGATTTAAAATTTAAAGGCGAACAGACCACGGCTGAAATAGGGGATAACACGACCATTCGGGAGTGTGTTACCATAAACCGGGGCACTTCGGCCAAGGGAAAAACCGTGGTGGGAAACAATTGCCTTATCATGGCCTATACCCATATTGCCCACGACTGTGTTTTAAAAAATAATGTAATCCTGGTTAACGGGGTCCAACTGGGGGGTGAGGTTGAAATAGACGATTTCGCGATTATTTCTTCCAACACCCTCGTGCACCAGTTTGCCCATATCGGTTCGCACGTGATGATAACCGGGGGGTCATTGGTGCGAAAAGATGTACCGCCGTTCATCAAGGCCGCCCACGAGCCCCTTTCATTCGTGGGGATTAACTCGATTGGCTTGCGCCGGAGGGGAATTGATAACGGGAAAATCAATGATATTCAAGAAATTTATCGCATCATCTATCAACGGGGCATGAACAATTCACAAGCCCTGGAATATATTGAAGCCGAATTGCCTGCCAGCAAGGAACGAGACGAGATCATCCTTTTCCTTAAAAACTCGAAACGCGGTATTATACGGGGTTATAAAGGCGACGAACCCAGCGATTAAAGGGAGCTCCAGCCCTCAGCCTTCAACGGTACCTGGCTCCCGTCGGGGTTAACCAGGTGTATCCCTTCATCAGCAGATGCCATGTGGCCCAAGATAGTAATGCCATCCAGCGATTTTATTTTTTCGTGGTTTTCGACAGGTACGGTGAAAAGAAGCTCGTAATCCTCGCCCCCGTTCAAGGCTGTCACCATAGGTTCCATGTTCATTTCCCCGGCAACTCTTCTGGTTTCCGGGTGTATAGGTATATTTTCCAAAAATATTTTGCACCCTTTACTTGATTGCTGGCAAATATGAAGGATCTCAGAAGATAACCCGTCCGATATATCAATCATCGCCGAGGGCAAAATATCCTGGTTTTGCAAAGCTTCGATAACATCCGCCCGGGCCTCGGGCTTTAATTGCCTTTCCAGCACGTAATCGTATCCATCTAGTTGGGGCTGGGCCGCGGGATTTTCCTCGTAAATTTTTCGTTCCCTTTCCAGCAATTGCACGCCCAGGTAGGCAGCCCCTAAATCGCCCGAAACACATACCAAGTCCGTTTTACCGGCTCCGCCACGGTAAGCAATTTTTTCTTTTTCTACTGCCCCGATCACGGTTATACTTATATGAAGGCCCGTTAGTGAGGAGGTTGTATCACCGCCCACGAGATCAACCCCGTAATTTTCGCATGCCAGCTTCATACCATCGTAAAGTTCTTCTATGGCAGCCAGGCTAAATTTGGCCGATAAAGCCACGGAAACCACCATTTGCCTGGGCATCCCGTTCATGGCGTAAATATCCGAGAAATTGACCACGGCCGCCTTGTACCCCAGGTGTTTCAAGGGCGAGTACATGAGGTTGAAATGGATGCCCTCGGTAAGAAAATCCGTGGTCACTAGCTGGTAATGCGGCCCGTAACCTAGCACGGCCGCATCATCGCCCACGCCAAAAATGGAACTTTTATTTTTCAGGGAAATGTTTTCGGTTAGTTTTTTTATCAACGAAAATTCACCAATTTCAGATAATGGTACTATGTTGTCTTTGTTTTTTTTCACGTTTATACATTTAAGTAATTAATAAACTGATTATATGATAGTTATAATTAATCATCAAAGTTTATGGTATTCGTTGCCTCAAACCAGCTAGCGGATTCGATGAGCCCTCACCATGAAAAACTTTGTGTCTTTTAATATAATTCTGTAATAGCGAGGGTTTCGTCATAGTATAAATGATTTAGGGCACAAAGGTAAAGAAGTTTATTTTTTCCTTTCGGGAAAAATCCTATCAAATTTGTCCATGAAAAGAAGATATGCAATTTACGAAAAAATAGGCAAAGATATATATGCTTGCATCCATGCCTTCAAGAAGGTAGAAATGTTACGAACATAAGGTGTTGGCAAAAGATAATGTATTTTCTTAACCTCAACCTTTTCATCCCCCGTAGCTATAGCGAAGGGGGAAACCTCAACCTCAACCTCAACCTCAACCTCAACCTCAACCTTAACCTTATCCTTAACCTTAACCTTAACCTTAACCTTATCCTTAACCTTAACCTTATCCTTATCCTTTATAAATACACTTTATTGAACCCCTTTTCCAGATCGGCTTTAATGTCTTCCAGGTTTTCGATGCCCACTGAAAGCCGCAATGAATCA
>CAZKIR010000081.1:0-9058 GCA_964552835.1 uncultured Bacteroidales bacterium | reverse complement strand
TAATTGCTGGTGGGTTGTGGAGGAGGGGTGGATTATGAGGGTCTTGGCATCGCCCACGTTGGCCAGGTGGCTTATAAGTTCCAGGTTGTTCACGAAGGCCTCGGCTTTTTCTTTTCCCCCTTTTACCCTAAACGTAAGTACACCGCCATACCCATTTTTCAAGTATTTGTTCGCCAGGGCATGGTGGGGGCTGCTTTCCAGGCCCGGGTAATTCACGTGTACAACTTCTGGCCGTTTTTCAAGCCAACGGGCCACTTCCAGCGCATTGTCAACAGTTCGCTGCACGCGCAGGGACAAGGTTTCTAATCCTTGTATTAACAAAAACGCGTTAAAAGGGCTCAAGGCCGGGCCAAAATCCCGAAGGCCTTCTACCCGTGCCCGAATGGCAAAAGCAATGTTCCCGAAGGATCCCCCTTCGCCAAAAATTTCCCAGAATTTTATTCCATGATACCCTTCAGAGGGCTCGGTAAACTGGGGAAATTTGCCATTGCCCCAGTTGAATGTACCGGAATCCACGATTACGCCCCCGATGCTGTTCCCGTGGCCGCCAATCCACTTGGTGGCCGATTGTACCACCACGGCAGCACCATGATCTATCGGTCGGCATAGGTACCCGGCAGCACCAAAAGTATTGTCCACGATAAGGGGGATATTATATCTATTGGCCAGTTTGGCCAATCCCTCGAAATCAGGTACGATAAACTCGGGGTTACCGATCGTCTCCACGTAAAGGGCTTTGGTTTTTTCATCAATTCTGCTTTCAAAGGCCGCGGGATTATTTTCTTCTACAAAGCGCACCTCTATGCCCAGTCGCTTGAAGGATACCTTGAACTGGTTGTAGGTACCACCATATAAGAATGAAGAACTCACGAAATTGTCCCCGCTCTCGAGAATGTTGTGCAGGGCGATAAATTGGGCTGCTTGGCCTGAAGAAACCGCTACCGAGGCAGTACCGCCCTCAAGTGCGGCAATCCGCTTCTCGAAAACATCGGTAGTAGGGTTCATGATGCGGGTGTAAATATTCCCGAATTCCTTCAAGGCAAAGAGGTTGGCCCCATGCCTGGCATCTTTAAACACGTATGAGCTGGTTTGGTAAATGGGCACGGCCCGGGACAGTGTATCCTGATCGGGTTCATGGCCGGCATGTAATTGTAATGTCTCGTAACGATAATTTTTGTTTTCCATGCTAATTAATTTCGTGGTGTAAAGATAGAAATTATGAGGGGATGTTTTTTGAGCATTGTTTAGAAATTATTTATAATGAATTTATAAAATTCGATATGACAATAATTTATAGAAAAAGATATTTAGAATCAAGAGATATTGCTTCACTTATTTCTTTATAAATGGGAAACTCATACAATATTTTAATCGCACGGGGTTTAGTGCGCACGTTGGCAGGCTTGTACTATTTTTAATAGGCCGTCAAATTTGGAGGTTTACTTCTTGTAAAGGCCTATTGTTGTTGGATAATGGTTGCTGACTGCCTGAAAACCTTTTAGAGGTTTTACAGGCCTTACTTTGGCTATAAAAAGTTATTGATTTTCTAAGTTTTCGATAGCGAAAAAAAGGCCTTCCCCCTACTATTAACAATTCCTTTACTCTATTGTTATACTTGGGAAAAGCATAAGATTTATTATTTTTGCAGTTATTTAGATTTTTTCTAAATTACCACCTTATTGAACAAGAGGAGAACGCGATATGGCGAGTGAACAACATAAAATATTAAGCCAGGTTACCGAGGGGGAATACAAGTATGGTTTTACTTCTAACATCGAAAGTGATGTTATCCCGAAAGGATTAAGCGAGGATGTGGTCCGGATGATTTCTGCCAAGAAAAACGAACCCCAGTTCATGCTCGATTTTCGGCTGAAAGCCTATAAACATTGGAAAACCATGAAAACCCCCGCTTGGGCGCATTTAAAAATTCCCGAAATCAATTACCAGGACATTATATACTATTCTGCCCCAAAGCAAAAAGCTAAGTTAAACAGCCTTGACGAGTTGGACCCCGAGGTGAAAAGCACCTTCGACAAGTTGGGTATCTCGCTCGACGAGCAAAAACGGCTGGCCGGGGTTGCTGTAGATGCGGTAATTGACAGTACATCGGTAAAAACCACTTTCAAGGAGACCCTGGCCGAGTTGGGCATTGTTTTTTGCTCTTTTAGCGAAGCCGTGCAAGAACACCCGGACCTGGTGAAAAAATACATGGGCTCGGTGGTGCCTTACACCGATAATTATTTTGCCAGCTTGAACTCCGCGGTATTTAGCGATGGTTCATTCTGTTATATTCCGAGGGGCGTGCGCTGCCCCATGGAATTGTCAACCTATTTCAGGATTAACGCGGCCATGACCGGGCAATTTGAACGTACCTTAATCGTGGCCGAGGAAGGGAGTTACTTGAGTTATCTCGAGGGATGTACTGCCCCCATGCGCGACGAGAACCAGTTGCATGCCGCGGTGGTCGAGATCGTGGCCCTGGATAATGCCGAGGTAAAATACTCGACCGTTCAAAACTGGTACCCCGGCAACAAAGAGGGCAAGGGCGGGATATACAATTTCGTGACCAAGCGGGGCATCTGCAAGGGCGATAATTCAAAAATATCCTGGACACAAGTCGAAACCGGATCGGCCATTACCTGGAAATATCCTTCATGCATCTTGCGGGGCAACAATTCAATCGGCGAGTTTTACTCGGTGGCCGTTACCAATAACTATCAGCAGGCCGACACGGGCACCAAGATGATCCATATAGGGAAGAACACCAAAAGTACCGTGATATCCAAGGGAATTTCGGCCGGAAAAAGCAACAACAGTTACCGGGGCCTGGTAAAAATGTTGAAAAAAGCCGAGAACGCCCGGAATTTTTCGCAGTGCGATTCCTTGTTGCTGGGCGACCGGTGCGGGGCTCATACCTTCCCGTATATCGAAATTGACAACCAGACCGGCGTGGTGGAACACGAGGCCACTACCTCGAAAATTGGAGAAGACCAGATATTTTATTGTAACCAAAGGGGCATTGATACTGAGAATGCCATTGGCTTGATCGTGAACGGTTATGCCAAGGAAGTATTGAACAAGTTGCCTATGGAATTTGCCGTGGAAGCCCAAAAGCTGTTGCAAATAAGCCTGGAAGGAAGCGTGGGATAGTACATAACCATTAATAATAAAATAAAAGAATGCTTACAATAAAAAATTTACAAGCTACCATAGAAGGAAACCAGATATTAAAAGGGATAGACCTGGAAGTGAAACCTGGCGAAGTACACGCCATCATGGGGCCGAATGGTTCGGGAAAAAGTACCCTGGCGGCCGTGCTGGCCGGAAGGGATATTTTTGACGACATCCGGGGCGAGGTAGTATACAAGGGAAAAGATTTACTGGAAATGGAACCCGAGGACAGGGCCAAGGAAGGTATTTTCCTGGGTTTTCAATATCCCGTGGAAATCCCGGGCGTGAGCATGGTCAATTTCTTGCGTACGGCCGTGAACGAGCATAGGAAATACAAGGGCCAGGAGCCTATGTCTTCTTCTGATTTTTTAAAAATGATGCGGGAAAAGAAACAACTGGTCGATATTGAATCGAACCTGACCAACCGTTCAGTAAACGAAGGCTTCTCGGGTGGAGAGAAAAAGAAAAACGAGATATTCCAAATGGCCATGCTCGGGCCCATGTTATCTATTCTCGACGAAACAGATTCCGGATTGGACATAGATGCCCTTCGTATCGTGGCCAATGGCGTGAACAAGCTTAAGACCCAGGACAATGCTACCATCGTGATTACCCATTACCAGCGCCTGTTGCAATACATCGTGCCCGATTTCGTGCACGTGCTTTATGATGGCAAGATAGTGAAATCGAGCGGGAAAGAGCTGGCCCTGGAGCTGGAGGAAAAAGGCTACGACTGGATCAAGAAAGAAATGGTAGAGTAAAAAAGTTAGAAAAAAAATCATGAGCACGTTAACCAAGCAACCCCATATTGACCATTTTACCCGATTGATGGAAGAAAAACTCCGGCTAAGCGATGGGGATTCTTCCTTTTTAAGCCAGGTGCGGGAAGAGGCCTTTGAAAAATTCAAGCAACTGGGCATTCCCCATCGTAAAGTAGAGGACTACAAGTATACAGATTTAAGTGGGCTGTTCAGCAGCGAGTTTACTTACGAGCAATTGCCCAAGAAAATTAATTTTAACATTGAAGACATTTTTAAATGTGATATTCCCGAGTTGGATACCCACGTGGTGATCCTGTTAAACGGTTTTTATCACCATCATGAGATGCCCGAGAGCCAATTGCCAGGTGGGATCACCGTTTCCGGGATGAAATATGCCATGGAAAACCACCCGCTACTCGTTAAAAAACATTTTCGCCAGCATGCGCACGAGTACAAGGAAGGTTTAGTGGCCTTGAACACGGCCTTGGCCCAAGATGGGATTTTTATACACGTGCCCAGGGGAAAGGTGCTGGACAAGCCCCTTCAAATTATTAACCTGCTGCTATCAGACGAGGACTTGTTCGTGCAGCACCGCAACCTGTTTATTTTAGAAGAAAATGCCGGGGCAGAGATCATCGTCTGCGATCATAGCTTGTCGCCCAAGCGTTTCCTTACCAATCAGGTAACTGAAATAGCCATGGGCGAAAACGCCAGGGTCAACATCACCAAGATACAAAACGAGCACAACGGCAGCTCGCAAGTAACCCATACCTATACCCGGCAAGAAAAGAACAGCGCGTTTAACATGAACACCATTACCCTGCACGGGGGCATCGTCCGGAATAACGTGAACGTTTTGCTTAACGGCGAGAATTGTGATACGAACGTGTTAGGCATGTTTATCAGTGACAAGGGGCAACATGTCGATAATTTCGTGACCGTGGATCATGCTAAACCCCATTCAACCAGTAACCAGCTTTTTAAAGGAATATTGAATGATTATTCCACGGGGGCTTTTACCGGCAAGATCATGGTGAGGCAAGATGCCCAGCAAACCCTGGCGTATCAAAAAAATAATAACCTATTGCTCACGGATGATGCCAAGATGAACGCCAAGCCCCAGCTCGAGATTTACGCGGATGACGTGAAATGTAGCCACGGGGCCACGGTGGGGCAACTAAACCCGGATGCCATGATTTACTTGCGATCACGGGGTATCCCCTTCAAAGAAGCCCGCTTGATGCTGATGTTTGGCTTCGCGCATGACGTGATCAAGCAAATTAAAACAGATCCCTTGCGGGAGCGGATTGATGAACTGGTGAGCAAGCGTCTGCGGGGCGAGCTTTCCCGTTGCAATAATTGCGAGATTGATTGTGGAAGGGAATAATTTTCTTATCTTGGGAAAAATATTTTATCGTGAAATTAAAAATAGAAAAAATCCGGGAAGATTTTCCCGTGTTACAACAAGAAGTACACGGGAAACCACTTGTTTACTTAGATAACGGGGCCACAACGCAAAAGCCCTGGCAAGTAATTGACTGTATCAATGAATTTTATTTCAAGAAAAACAGTAGCATTCACCGGGGCATCCATCATTTAAGCGAGCAGGCTACCGCGACATACGAGGAAGCCAGGAAAAAGGTACAGGCATTCATCAACGCGGCCTCCGAGAAAGAAATCGTGTTTACACCTGGTACCACGGCTTCTATTAATGGTTTGGCCTTTTCGTTTGGCGAGAGGTACCTGAAGGAAGGCGACGAGATCATTATCTCGGAAATGGAACATCATGCCAATATCGTGCCCTGGCAAATGTTGCGCGACCGGAAAAACTTGAAGCTGAAAATTATACCTTTTGATGAAGCGGGCAATTTGCAAATAGGTGAATTGATACATTTGATTACCGCCAAAACCAAGCTTATCGCGATAACCCACGTCTCGAACATCCTGGGTACAGTAAACCCGGTAGAAGAAATCATCGAGATTGCCCATCAGCAGGATATCCCCGTTTTGGTGGACGGGGCACAGGCCGTGCAACACCAACAAATTGACGTGCAGGATTTAGATTGCGATTTTTACGTTTTTTCTGGTCATAAAATTTATGGCCCCACCGGGATCGGTGTCCTTTACGGGAAAGAAAAGTGGCTGGAAGAATTGCCCCCTTTCCATGGAGGTGGCGAAATGGTGCACGAGGTAAGTTTTGAAAAAACTACCTATGCCGATCTCCCCTTGAAATTTGAAGCCGGTACCCCTAACTACATAGGGGCCATTGGCCTGGGCAGTGCCCTGGATTACTTGATGGGACTTGGTATTAAGAATATCGCACGGGCCGAAGAAAAGATCAAGGCCTACACGGAAGTTAGGCTGGAAGCCATTAAAGGCTTAAAAATTATCGGGCAACCCAAGAAAAAAATCAGCATTTTTTCTTTTACCCTGGAAGGCCTTCATCATTATGATGTTGGTATGATTATTGACAAAATGGGAATAGCCGTACGTACGGGCACCCATTGTGGGCAACCCATCATGCAGCATTATGGTATTGAAGGGACGATACGGGCAAGCCTTGTATTTTACAATACTCGGGATGATGTGGACCGTTTTTTGGAGGCCCTTGAAAAAGCACAGCAGATGTTAAGGTAGATAGCCCCTGAAAAAACAAATATTGTGACCATTCTAAAAAGATAATCATGACAATAAACGAAATACAAGATCAAATTATAGAAGAGTTTTCGCTATTTGATGATTGGATGGACAAGTACAATTACTTGATCGAGATGGGCAAGGAATTGCCAGTTATCCCTGACGGGGAAAAGAAAGACGAGAACTTGATTAGCGGCTGTCAATCAAGGGTATGGCTGGATGCTGAAATGAAGGGCGGGGCCATCGAATTCAGGGCCGACAGTGATGCCGTGATTACCAAGGGGATTATTTCTTTGCTAATTAAAGTACTCTCGGGCCATTCGCCCAAGGAAATAGTGAATGCCGATTTGTATTTTATTGAACTTATCGGTTTGAAAGAAAATTTATCGCCTACCCGTTCGAATGGCTTATTGGCCATGATAAAGCAAATGAAGTTGTATGCCCTGGCATACCAAAGTAAGATGAAAGAATAAAACAAAGGAGGAGGTGCGAGATGGCGGATCAAGAAAAATACCTCGAGATGGAAGGAAAAATCGTGGATGTGTTGAAAAATATCCACGACCCCGAGATACCCGTGAACATTTACGACCTGGGCCTGATATACGAAGTACTGGTGGACGACGACGACGTGGTACATGTTAAAATGACCCTTACGGCCCCGAATTGCCCCATGGTAGACGAACTTTTATCAGAGGTAGAGCAAAAAGTCGGGGCTATAGAAGGGGTAAAAGAGGTAAAAATTAAGCTTACCTTTGACCCGCCATGGGACCAAAGCATGCTTACCGAAGAGGCCAAGTTGGAGCTAGGCCTGCTATAAGCCTATAAAATGACACGAGCAATAACAGGATTGCCAAAAGAAAAAATTGAAAACTTTAGAAAAGCCACTATCAAACAGCATTAAAAACAAAGCCCTGGAACTTGGCTTCGCGGCTTGCGGGATATCACGTGCAGAAAGGCTTAACACGGAATCCAACCACCTGGGTGCATGGCTCGGGAAAAATTATCATGGCAGCATGCACTATATGGCCCGTAACCGGGAAAAAAGGGCTGATCCCCGGGAACTTGTAGAAGGTGCCCGGTCCATTATATCAGTTATCCTACCATATTATCCTGAAGGAAAGCAAGAAAAAGGCCCTAAGATCTCGAAATACGCGGTTGGTAAAGATTACCATATCGTGGTAAAAGATAAGCTTTACCAACTTTACCATTTTATTAAAGAAAGGGATAAGAACGCCCGGGGCCGGGTTTTTACCGATTCGGCACCCGTTTTTGACAAGGCCTGGGCAGAAAAAAGCGGGTTGGGCTGGACAGGAAAAAATACATTGCTGCTGAACAAAAAACACGGTTCTTATTTTTTTATTGGCGAGCTAATCATTAACCTGGAGCTGCTCCCGGACAAAGTTGAAACCAATAATTACTGCGGTACTTGTACCCGTTGCCTGGATGCCTGCCCTACCGGGGCCTTAACTGCCCCTTACCAGCTTGATGCCAGGAAATGTATTTCTTATCTTACCATTGAGCACGAGGGTGAATTGCCCGATGAAATAGATACAAGAGGATATATCTTCGGTTGTGATATTTGCCAGGATGTATGCCCCTGGAACGCGAAAATACAGCCTGGCCGGGAAAAAGAATTTTCACCATCAGGACAATTGCTAGCGATGGACTGGGAAGACTGGGAAAAGCTTACGCCTGAAAGCTTTGCCGAAATGTTTAATCAATCGCCCCTGAAAAGAAGGACGTGGGAAGGTGTGCAAAAAAACATTCGCCAGGCACACAAGAAGGACTAATTACTCGGTGCTATATACCGTGATCACCATGTTACGCACATGACGGGGGCCGTCAAACTCGCACAAGAAAATGTTTTGCCAGGTGGACAAACCTAGTTTCCCGTTAATGATAGGGATGGTTTCACTGGGTCCCACGATACCGGCCTTGAGGTGAGCGTCACCGTTGCCATCTTGTTTATCGTGTTCCCATATACCCGCTGGGATGATTTTTTTTAACAAATTAATAACATCGGTTTGCACGGACTCGTCCCAGTTTTCCTGGATCATGATACCTGCTGTAGCCCCTTGTACATAGATGTTTACAAAGCCTTCTGTAACATCGCTCCGGGATATGATTTCTTTTACCTGGCCAGTAATATCATATAAACCGTTGTGCTTATCCGTTTTTGTTTTTATTATTTCCTGCATTTTTTGTACTTTTATTTACGACAAAATTAAGAAATTCTTGTTAAATATATTTTTTGGGCAGGTTAAATCGGGCCTTGTTTTTTTAATACTAACAAACAAATTGACAGGAGGTTTTGTTTTTACTATTATCATTTTTTCTCTTTTGGCTTATGATGGCTAATTAAACCCTTCTACTAATTGGGTTTGAAATAAGATAACTTTTTAGATAAATACAGGATATATAATTAAACGCGGCCCCCGCTGAAAAAAAAATTAAAACATCGTGAAAACAGGACAAAGGTACATTCAATC